>JBBIHT010000351.1:0-2418 GCA_037446845.1 Geothrix sp.
GGAGCGCCCTTGAACTTGAGGTCCTGAGGGCCCATGCCCAGGGTGGCATGGGGGTAGATGTCATTGTCCTCGCCGAGTTCGGTGTGGGGCCCGATCACCACATGGCTCCGCAGCAAAGTCCGGGCGCCGATGATGGCATTGCCCTCGATGAGGCAGAAAGGGCCCACGACCACGCCCTCGCCCAGCTGGGCCTCCGGGCTCACCACGCTGCTCGGATGGATCTGCGCGCTCATCGTCCTTCTCCCTCCGCCAGGTCCATCAGCATGGACGTGAATTCGGCTTCCGCGACCTTCTGGCCTTCCACGAAGGCCTCGCCGCGCATCTTGCAGATGCGGCCCTTCAGACTCAACACCTTGGCCTCCATGATCAGTTGATCCCCGGGCACCACTGGCTTGCGGAACTTCACCGCGTCAATGCCCATGAAGTAGATGACCTTCCGGGCGCGGTCCTCCACCTCCTGGAGCAGGAGGCAGCCACCGGTCTGGGCCATGGCCTCCACGATATAAACGCCGGGGAAAACGGGTCGCTTGGGGAAATGGCCCTGGAAGACCGCCTCGTCGAAGCTGATGTTTTTCAGCCCCCGGATCCACTGCCTGGGCTCGAAGTCCAGGATCCGGTCCACCAGCAGCATGGGATAGCGGTGGGGGAGCAGATCCATGATCCCCTGCAAGTCTATGATCCTTGGTGCATGATCGGGCATGGCGTCTCCAGGGTTCTAGACTACTGGCTCCCGGGTTTGCCCTCCAGCCTCAGGTCGCCCTCAGGGCCCGGTCGAAGACCCTGCCTGCGATGAAAAGGCCCAGCAACGGCTCGTCCAGGGCACCTTCCCGGGCTTCCTCCTCCAGGATCGCGAGACTGCGGTCCACAGAGACGGCCACCTTGTAGGGGCGGTCCCGGGCCGTGAGGGCATCAAAAACATCGGCGATGGCCATGGCCCTGCTCTGCACGGGGATCTCGCTTCCCCCCAGGCGCCTGGGATAGCCCCGGCCGGTGAGCCTTTCGTGGTGGGCATAGGCGATCTCGGGGATTCCCGCCAGGTCATGGGTCCACGGGATTCGTTCCAGGAAGCGGAAGGTGTGGGTCACATGGCTTTCGATCTCCAGTCGTTCCGATTCAGAAAGACTGCCCCGCCGGATCCGCAGGCTGGCCAGGCTGCCCGGCGCCACCACGCCCCGCCGCTCCCCGCTCCAGTGGGTGAAGGATAGATCCTCCAGCAGGCCCAGGCCGTCGGCAACCTCCTGGGCGAGCACGGTCGGCTCGTTGCTCTGGCGCACCAGGTGGATGAGCCGCTCGGTTTCCTCGCGGCGATCCTTGATCAGGGACTCCCACCGGGAAGGGTCGAAGGGGTCGCCCTGTTTCCAGCACTCCGCCAACAAGTCGAGCGCGCTTTCCAGCTCCCTCTGGCGCAGCCTCTGGAGGATCAGCTCCAGCTCACCCTGGTCCAGCTTCTTGGCCTTCACCAGCACCTGTTCCCGCACCCCTACCTTGCCAAAATCGTGCAGCAGGCTGGCGTACCGGAGCTCCCGCAGCTGGTGGTCCGTGAAGCGCAGGGGGCCATAACTGCCGTTGGGTGTAGCGTTCACCACCTCGGCCAGACCCACGGTCAGCTCGGCCACCCGGCCCGAATGACCGCTGGTGACCGGATCCCGGGATTCAATGGCCGTCACCGAGGCCGCCACGAAACCCTCGAAGAGCCGCTCGATTTCTTCCCGCAACTGGGCATTGCGCACGGCAACTGCCGCCTGCCCGGCCAGGCTTTGGGCCAGGTCCTGGTCCGTCCGGCTGAAGATGCCGCCTGCGCCGTCCTCCTCGGGGTGGCGATTCAACAGTTGCAGGACACCGAGCACCTGCCCCTCCGCATCCTGCATGGGCACCACCAGCACCGAAGCGGTGCGGTAGCCTGCCAGGCGGTCGAAACTGTCGTTGAACCGATAGGGGGCTGCTTCAGGTATCCGGTAGACATCCTCCAGGTTCAGGGAAGCCTTGGTGAGGGCCACGAACCCAGCCAGCGTCTCCCGGGTGGCGGGCATCACCACCCGATGGAAGGGGATCTGGATTCGTTCATTCTGGGTATGGGCAAAGAGCAGCTCCCCACCCCCCTCGACCTCTCTCAGGAGGTAGATGGAACCAGCCTCGGCCTTGAGCAGCTCCCGGGCCTTGGTGAGGATCAGGTCCAGCAAGCGATCAAGGTTTTGTTCCGAGGCCAGGGCCTGCCCCACCGCATGCAGGCGGCCCATGTTCCGCCGGTCCTTGAGTCGTTCCCAGCCGGCCCGGACCAGGGCCAGGGCGGCCTCCTCGCCGGGCCAGACGGAACAGGCGGCCAGCATGCCCTCGCCGTGAGCCCCGAGATTCACATCCGCCGGGCCCCTGTCCACGAACACCAGGGCCTGGCCGATCTCCGTTCCGACCCGGGCGAGG
>JBBIHT010000352.1:0-2409 GCA_037446845.1 Geothrix sp.
GTCGTAGCCGCCGGTGTACTGGATGATCGTCTGATAATCAATGTCCGCGATATGGGTGCAGACATTGTTCAGGAAGTGGCGGTCATGGGAGATCACCACCACCGTGCCGTCGTAGCGACCCAGGAAGGACTCGAGCCAGTGGATGGATTCCAGGTCCAGGTGGTTGGTGGGCTCGTCGAGCAGCAGGGCCTGGGGCTTGCCAAACAGGGCCTGGGCCAACAGCACCCGCACTTTCTGGCCACCCTGCAGTTCGCCCATCCTCCGCTCGTGGAACGCTTCGGCAAGGCCCAGGCCATCAAGCAGAATGGCCGCGTCGCTTTCGGCGGTATAGCCATCCTCGTCGGCCACCACGCCCTCCAGCTCGGCCACGCGCATGCCGTCCTCATCCGTCATTTCCGCCTTCTCGTAGATGGCGTCCCGTTCCTGCAGGGCCTTCCAGAGCATCGCGTTGCCCATGATCACCGTATCAATCACCCGGAAATCGTCGAAGGCGAACTGGTCCTGGCGCAGGATGCCCATCTTGCGGGGCCGGACGACATCGCCCTTCTGCTGTTCGAGCTCACCCGCCAGGATCTTCATGAAGGTGGACTTGCCCGCACCGTTGGGCCCGGTCAGGCCATAGCGCCGGCCGTCGTTGAAGGTTGTGGTGACATCCTCGAAGAGGATCCTCGCGCCGTAGCGCATGGTGACCTGGTTCACTGCAAGCATGGAGACTCCCGAACCCACCATTGTAGCGGGGCTGGGTGGAATCTCCGAGGAGCGATCTCCTCCCTGCCCGGCGGCGATCGCACCGGGCAGGGAGGCTCGGCCTCGTACGGCGGCTCAGAACGGAATATCGTCCTCGGGGTAGCCCCCGCCCGTGGCAGGAGGGGCGCCGTGATCCTCGAAGTCCTGGGAGCCGCCGCCGGCAGCACGGTTGCCATAGCCGCCGCCTTCCCGGTTGCCATCCTCCATGCGGCCCAGCATGACGAAGTTGTCGCAGCGGATCTCGGTGAAGTACTTCTTCACCCCGGCCTGGTCGGTGTACTCGCGGTACTGGATGCGCCCCTCCACCATCACCTGGCGGCCCTTGCGCAGGTATTTCTCGGCGATCTCCGCCTGTTTGCCCCACACCACGATGTTGTGCCACTCGGTCTTGCTCTGCTTCTCACCGGCCTGGTTCTTCCAGTTCTCGGTGGTGGCCACGGAAAAGCGGGCAACGCTCTGGCCCGAGGGGGTGGCCTTCAGTTCAGGATCCTTACCCAGGTTCCCGATGAGCATGACCTTGTTCAATGAACCGGACATGGCTGTCCTCCTTATCTATCGGCGGAGCTCTCCGCCTCACCGGCGTCTCAGACCATCTGAGGGGGTGGTAGGGTGGAAAGGTTATCCCGAGGGCAGGCCGTGTCAAGCATCCTGGTGAGCTGTAAAGACAAGTCTGGCGCAGATAGGTATTTCGGGGCGGCACTAAGGGCCGCCGGGTGGACCGGGCAGGTGCGCCTGGCCGCGCCGGGCGAAGCACTCACCGGCCTGGCCCAGGCCTCAGCCCTGCTGCTTACGGGGGGCCAGGACATCCACCCCAGCCATTGGAATCCCCAGGAGGCGGTCCATCCCCGGGCCGAGGTGGACCCGGCCCGCGATGCCTTCGAGATCCCGCTCGTTCGCGCCGCCTGGGAACGACGACTCCCCATCCTGGGCATCTGCCGGGGTGAGCAGATCCTCAATGTGGCGCTCGGCGGCAGCCTGATCCAGGATGTGCCTGATCATTTCGGTTGCGAACCCGGCCGCCACCAGCACGGCACCCCGGCGCACCCCGACCTGCACCACCGGGTCCAGCTGGCGCCCGCCTCGCGCCTGCGGGCCCTGCTGGGGGAGGATGTCTTCCTGGTGAACAGCCGCCATCACCAGGCGGTGAAGCGCGTGGCCCTCGATCTGGTGGCCGTGGGCTGGCACCTGGACACGGTGCACCGGGAAACGGGGCCCCTGGTGGAAGCCCTGGAGGCCACGGATCCCACCCGGTGGGTGTTCGCGGTCCAGTGGCATCCCGAGAACCTCGTGACCCTCCCGGGCCCGGCCGGGGACGCGGCCCGGGACCTGTTCACGGCCTTCGTCCGGCAGGCTGGAATCGCCAGCTGAATCCCATGTGCAGCAACCCTCGAAAGGTGCCCATGAACGCGCTTCCCATCCTCCTCGCCCTCCTCGCCCTTGGTCTGCCCCTCCCGGGCCAGACGCTTCCCACGGGAAACCCGACCATGCCGAACCCTGCTGCCACCGCCGCCCACGAAGACCCCTACCTCTGGCTGGAGGAAGTCACCGGAGCCAGGCCCCTGGCCTGGGTCAAGGAAGGCGCTGACTGGCTGCTGGCGGAGATGCTGCTCTTCTTCATCCCCGCCGTGGTGGCCGTGGTGCAGTACCCCGCCGTGTTTCTCC
>JBBIHT010000353.1:0-2409 GCA_037446845.1 Geothrix sp.
TACCAACAGCTGGCCCAACACCGGCATCGGCCGCATCAATCCCGATGGCTCCAAGGGCTCCTGCTCCGCCTGCCACGCCCGGCACAGCTTCTCCAAGGCCCAGGCGCGTCAGCCAGAGACCTGCGGCAAGTGCCATCTCGGCCCTGACCACCCCCAGAAGGAGGTGTACGACGAGTCCAAGCACGGGATCCTGTACTATGCCAACAAGGAACGGCTGAACCTGCACAAGGACAAGTGGGGGGTGGGCCAGGACTATTCCGCCGCGCCCACCGGCGCCACCTGCCACATGAGTGCCACCCCCAGCCAGCCGGTGACCCACGATGTGGGCGCCCGGATCAGCTGGAACCTGCGGCCTGCCATTTCCAAGAAGCAGGACAATGCCGACCAGAAACGCGCCGCCATGAAGGATGTGTGCAGCAACTGCCACTCGGAACCCTTCGTGGATGGGCACTACAAGCAGTTCGACAACCTGGTGGATCTCTACGACACCAAGTTCGCCAAGCCCGCCATGGCCATCCGCAAGGCCCTCATGGATGCCGGCAAGCTCACCCGGGCCGACATGGACGAGAAGCTGGACTGGACCTTCTTCGAGCTCTGGCACCACGAAGGCCGCCGGGCGCGCCACGGCGCGGCCATGTCAGGCCCCGACTATGCCTGGTGGCACGGGATGTACGATGTGTCCAAGAACTTCTATTCGGAATTCCTGCCTGAGGTGAAGCGGGTGGCCGGCCCCGAGCTTTACGAGCAATTGGTCCAGAAATATCTGGCCCCGGATGTTCGCCACGAGTGGTTCATCAAGGGTATGAGCAAGGAACAGCTCGACAAGATCAAAAAATACTACGACGAACGCTACGGCGACAAAGCCAAGGCCCAGCACTAGTCGGGTCACCGGCACCTGCGCCCGGCCGGTCCTCCGGCCGGGCGCTCGTTTCAGCGCTGGATTTTCAGGGCATCCCAGCCCTCGATGGCATGGAACCGGACCCGCCAACCCGCCCAGCTCACCCGCTGGAACCGAACCGCTCCGGGCCAGGGCACCCGGTCCAGCCAGGATCTCAGGGCCCGCTGCAGGCGCAGCCGCTGTTCAGGTTCCAGGGCCGTGTCCGCCCCCACCCAGGCCCCTCCCCGGCGGGCCTTCACCTCCAGGATGCGCAATTCGGAGCCGCGACTCATGATCAGGTCGAGCTCATAGCGCCCCACCTTCTGCCGCCAGGCCACCAGGTCCCAGCCCCACACCCACATGATCCACAGCGTCAGCCGCTCGGCCCACAGACCCAGGCGTCGGGCGGCCCTTCCCCGCCTGGAAGGGCTCACTCGTCGCGCCGCGGCAGCAGGAGGCTGCGCTGCACCCGTTCGAGGCTGCCGTGGAGACGCACGATCTTCCAGGCCAGGATCATGGCATAGCCCAGCCAGACCCAGAGCAGGCGCGGATCCACGGGGGTCCGCTTGAGCACCTCGGTACCCAGGTCCAGCCGCAGGCCCTGGAGGAACCACACCACCGCGCCGAAGGCGATGAGCAGGTAGCCCCAGCGCACCCAGTAGGGGCGTAGGCCCTCCTTGACCTTCCAGCGCAGCAACAGCCAGCGGTCGAAGCGATCGCTCTTGGCCTCGGCGAAGTGCAGGGCCAGCAGCTGATCCACCAGCGGCGCGTAGCGATGGACTTTCAATTCCTGGATTTCCTCTTCCCCGTTCACTTTGCGCAGAAAGGCCGAGCGGATCTTGCCGACGCATTCCTCCCAGGGGGCCTCCTCCCGCTGGAGGGCCAGGTGCAGTCGCACCAGCCCCACCCAGAGCAGGGCCTGGGCCAGCAGCACCGCCCAGAGCGACATGCCCTGCCAGCCCTGGGTGCGCACGAGATCGAGGAAACGAGTGAGATCCATGGCGCGAGTGTACCGCTATCCTTTTCAGGCCGGTACGAGACCGGAGGGAGGCTCCCATGGACCAGGATCTCAAGACGGTGGCGAACTGGGCCAAGGAACTCGGCGTGCCCGAGAAAAAGCTCAAGGACGCGCTCAAGGCCGCCGGCCTGGAACCCGGCGCAAAAAAGGGCGTCTGCGCCTACTACTCCAAGGCCTCGGTCGAGAAAGCGAAGCAGACGATCAAATAGGAGATTGGGGCAGCCCTGCTGTGGCGCGGCGGTGTAGCGCCAGAGGCGCTCAAATGTCACTTTTGGCCGCGCAGAGGGTGGCTTCCCAGCGATCCGGCGCCCCATCTTGGGTGGCCTCCTTCGGGTCCAACCAGGTCCCAGTCGCGTCCAGTTCTCGAACGCCGGAATCCTGGAACTCGACCCACCCGAAGTCCTCTTCCAGCCGGGCAAAGCTGTTCTTCTGCATGCCCTCCAGGCGCCGTTCCGCTTTTCCCTATCCCCCCTCGCAATGATGCCAAAACCAGTCCGTACAGATCGGAAGAGCA
>JBBIHT010000354.1:0-2390 GCA_037446845.1 Geothrix sp.
GCCCCTCGCTTGGCACCTGGATAGTTGATCTTCTTGAACCACCGAGTCCGGGACTGCAGGTTGCCATAGAAGGCGTTGATGGCCTCAAAGTTGCGGCCCTCTCCCTCGATGGTGACATTCATTCCCTTCTGGGTGATTTTCTTGAACCAGACATCATCCGGGAGGCTGTTGGCCAGTTCTTCCATGAAATGCACCGGTAAGGCCTGCTGGCGCTTAAGGGTGGTCATGACCTCCTCCTTCTTCTGGAGGGCCGCCTTCTTCTCCCTGAATTTCTTCTCCAGTGCGATGTAGGGATCGTATTGTTTCTTGTCCCGCTCCAGCTCGGCCTTCTTCCGCTCCGCCCGGGTGAATTCGCTGTTGAGCCAGAGGTAGTAGCCGCCACCGGCGGCCGCGAAAAGCAACCCTGCCAACACCCCGGCGATGGGGACCCGGGACCGGCTTCCCCCTTCCCCGGTGTAGACCTGCACGGGTTCAGCCGAGGCCTTTTCGGCTCCCTTCTTGGCGCCGGTCTGCGCCAACGCGTCTCCGAGAAGATTGATCTTGATCATCGGTCCCCCATCTGGCGCAGGGCCAGTCCGACGACGACGGCGGCGCCGCCACCAATATCCCGCACGGTGACCGGATCTTCGGTCCGGCCATCCACTTCGATCAGCTGGAACGGGTTGAAGCGATCCACCGTGACCCGGAGGCGGTCACCAAGCACCTCCAGCAAACCATGGGTCATGGAGCCGCCCCCGCACAGCAGCACGCGATCCAGGCGGTCCACCTTGAAGCTGCTCTTGAAAAAGTCCAAGGTGCGGGTGAGCTCGTCGGCGAAGGCATCGCTCACGGCATTGATGGAGGGCTGGACTTCCTCGGGTTCCCGGCCATCCGCGGCCTGGTTGCGCTTCAAAAGTTCGGCGGAATCCCGGGAAAGGCCCCAGTCCTCCATCAATTTCTCCGAATAGCGCCCGCAACCCCAGGCCATGTCGCGCCAGAAGACGGACTTGCCTCCCACCATCATGTTCAGGTTCGTGAAGGTGGAGCCAAGATTGACCAGGGCCACCACTTCGTCGCGCCCCCCTTCTGCACTGTTGGCCTCGTAGGCGTTCTGGATGGCAAAAACATCCACATCCACCACCTTGGGGTTGCAGCCCGCCTGGGCAACACAACTGATATAGGCCTCGAGCTTGTCCTTGCGGCAAGCCACCAGGACCACATCCATGTTCCCCTCGGCAGCCCGCTCCTCGATGAGGTAGTAGTCCAGGGCGTACGAATCAAGCCCCTGGCCAGCGGGGAAGAAACTTTCCGCCTCCCAGCGCACCGATTCCGCAAGCTCCACCTGGCTCATGAGTGGAAATGTCACTTTTTTGACCATGACCTGCTGGCCCGATACCGAGATCGCCACATCCTTGGCTTTGATTTTCTGTTCGGTCAGCACCTGGCGGATAGCGGAAGCTACAGCGCTGCTATCCATGATGTCGCCATCCACGATGGCGTCTGGGGGCAGGGATACCTGGCCCAGTTTCTGGAGCCGGTATCGCACCGCGGCACCCTTGCCAATGCGCTGGAGTTCACAGACTTTGACGGCGCTGGAGCCAATATCCAAACCGACAAGACTTTTTGTTTTGCTTCCGAAAAGACCCACCGGATGCCTCACTTGAAGAATTTGGTAAAGGAAAGGGTACCGCTGGAATGGATTAGGTCAAGGCTTTCTATGCTTGCGTCAGGCTTCCTCCGGAACCCAACTCACAAGGACGGCGGTGATATTGTCCTCGCCACCATGTTCTCTCGCTGTGGAAATCAATGTTTCAACGGCACTTGTGAAGTCTTCGGCCTTCTCCACAATGTCCCAGATCTGTTGGTCGCCGATCATTCCTGACAGACCATCTGAGCAAAGCAAAAGTCGGTCCGATTTGGAAAGTTCCAGTTCCTGGACCTCCACATCGAGCTCCCCGCCGTTCCCCAGGGCCTGGGTGATGACATTCCGGAACGGATGGACCCGGGCCTCCGATGCCGTCAGGATCCCATTGGCCACCTGCTCCGCCACCCAGCTGTGATCCCGGGTCACCTGATGGATGCCCTCCGCATTCAGGAGATAGGCCCGGCTGTCGCCCACATGGGCCAGGGTGACTTGGGCCCCGTGAAATAGGGCCGCCACTGCAGTGGACCCCATGGTTTCCCGTTCCGGGTTATGGCGGATGTCTTCAGCAATGGCTCGATCAGCCAGCAGCAGGGCCACCTTCAGGCGATTGCCGTCATAGGTTAGGGATGGGTTGTACTCCACAGGCCAGGTGCGGTCCTTCTCGACGGTCTGACCGATGAACCGCGCCGCCGTCTCAACTACTATCCGGCTGGCCACCTCCCCTGCCGCGTGGCCACCAAGCCCGTCGGCCACAATGAAGAGACCC
>JBBIHT010000355.1:0-2380 GCA_037446845.1 Geothrix sp.
CGCCCATGCGCCTCGTGAATGTCTTCTTCTTCGTGCTGATCGCCTTTGCCTTGGCCGTGCTGGGAAACCTTTACCTCACCAACCACGATCTCCTGGTGCGCGAGGTGGTGATCTTCGGCGAACAGATCAAGATCGAGAGTGTGATCCTGCTGGCGTTCCTGCTGGGCTTCCTGCTGAATGTGCTGTACACCGGCATCATGGAGCTGATCCGCCTGGTGCGGGGGCTCAATGATTCGGCCGACAATCGCCTGGTGAAGCGGATCTCCGAGCGGATGCAGGATGCCCGTGATCTCCTGGCCCATGGCCTGCCCCTGGAGGCCAAGCCGATCCTGGAGAACATCCTGGAGCAGAGGAAGGGCCATGTCCCAGCCAGGATGCTCCTGGGGGATGTGCTCCTGAAGACCGGGCGGCCGGAGGAGGCCATCAAACAGTTCGAGACCATTTGCACGGAGGATTCCGGCCAGGTGGAGGCCAGTTACCAGTTGGCTGAGGCCCTGGCGGCCCTCCGCCATGGGGATGCCTCCGTGACGGTGCTCACCCGCTTGGCCGCCGACCATCCCAAGCAGGCCATCCGCGCCCTGCGCCGCCTGCGGGCCATGCACATGGACGCCCATCGCTGGGAAGAGGCTGCTGAGGCTCAGAAGAAGCTGCTGGCCCATTTCGCCGGGGAATTGACCCCGGCGGAGAAGGCTCAGGGCTCGGCTTTGGCCTATCAGCTCGGGATGGCCAAGGTGGAAGGGGATCAGTTCAAGGATGCTGCCCAGATCTTCCAGCAGGTCGTCAAGGAGGAGCCCGATTTCGTTCCCGCCTATCTCAGCCTGGGTCGTTGCATGATCCTCCAGGATCAGGAATCCCAGGGCCTGGAAATCTGGCTGGAGGGCTTCCGCAAGACGGGAGAGGGCACCTTCCTGCAGGAGGCCGAGGATTATTTCATCCAGTCCGGGCGCCCCGAGGACGGTCTGGCTCTGCTGCGCCGGGTTGCCGCCACCTCCAAGCACGCCACCACCGCCAAATTCTTCCTGGGCAAGATGCTCTACCGCCTGGAGATTCTGGATGAGGCCCTGGACCTGTTCCAGGAGGTGCGGAGCCAGGTGGTCTACAGTCCGATCCTCTTCTTCTTCATGGCCAAGATCCACAGCCGGCGAGGCCGCCTGGAGGCCTCGGTCAACGAGTATCGGCAACTGCTCAGGAACCTTGGTGTGCTGAAACTGCGCTACGAGTGCTCCGTGTGTGGCCAACGGTCCCCGGACTATGCGGACCGCTGCGAATCGTGCGGCAGCTGGAACAGCCACCACTTCCTTTTCAAGGAGAGCGACCTTCCCGAGGGTCCCATGCGGGGCGGGGAAAGCGGCAGCTGGATGGCGATGGTCTAGGGATATGGATATCCCATGAGAACGGGGCGCCCAGGCGCCCCGTTCTCATGGGAGGAACCGTCGCACCCTAGCGCACCCTAGGCGATGGCCTGACGAATATCGAACAGGAGGCGCCGCAACTCCAGCTCGGACAACTGGAGGGGCACCTGCTGCTTGACCTCCTCCTTCCGGTAGAAGGCGATTCGCTTCACGACGATCTTGTTCTTGCCGATGCTGATTTCATTGAACTGGATCTGGGTGTCGTCCTTGTAGGGTGGGAGGCTGCGCAACTGGATGTACATGCCCCGCCGGTCGTGATCCACGATCTCCAGGCGCTCCTTGAGGTAGTTCACCTGCTCCGAAAGCCTTTCGGCCTTGGTCTTCAGCTTCGCGAAGCTGAGCTTCTGGGGCGTATGGCGCTCCAGGATCATCTCGCCCAGCTGGACCCCACCGCCCTCCCGCCGCAGGCATCCCTCCAGTACGCCGTCCAGCTCCAGGTCGGCCTGGTGGAACGCCTCGTAGGCCTCGAACTCACCCGGGATCACGGCATCGTCGTAGCGCTTGGATTTGCGGGACTGCTTCATGGTGCACCTCGGGCGGTCGGGATCCCCTCCGTGCCAGAGGCGTGCCAGGAAATATCTACCGATAAGATTCGATCCGAGTGCTTGATTCGGAAGGAGTTCTCAGCCTTTCATGCCCACTGCTCCCTGCCCAGAGGTCAGGATTCAGGGGCGCAGATGTCCACATGTGGCCAATCGGCGAATCCACTGTTCATTCCTGAACACCGGCGGTGGAGGTCCAACGAGGCCGATAGACCATGCGCTCCAGGGAACGGCTGAAGGGACTCCAGGAGCCGCTGCCTGACTCATCCTTGATGGCCCGGAACATGGCTTCCAGCTTCCCGTCCAGGTCATCCAGGTAGTGGACCAGCAGGGCCTCGGGGGTCTTGGGAACCACCGGCGAACCATACTCCAGGCGGCCATGATGCCTGAGGACGATGTGCAGGATGTGCAGGCGCAATTCGCCGG
>JBBIHT010000356.1:0-2369 GCA_037446845.1 Geothrix sp.
ATGTCCACCAGGGCCCGGTCCGTCTCCACATCCACGGTGGTGGCGATGTGCTTGCGGAGGGTGTAGCCGATGGCGATGGCACCCGCCAGGAAAGTGCCGGCATAGCCGATGGTGATGGTGACCACATGCGTCGCCAGCCAGAAATTGGAATCCAGCACGGCGCGCATCATTTCCATGGTGTCGCCCTCGGTGCCCAGGTTCTGGGCCACGATGAGGGAGGCAAAACCCGCGGCGGAGGAAACCGCCGTGCCGAACCCCTTGCGGTACATGCGCTCAGTGATGAGGCCGAGAATCACGATGCCCCAGCCAACGAAGATGGCGGAGGAATAGAGGTTCGTGACGGGAGGCCGACCCTGAAGGATGATGCGCGAGCCCAGTCCCAGGGTATGGACGAGGGCCCCCGAAAGGAGGAGTGCATAAGCCGTGGGGCGCAGAATCTCGGGCTTATAGATCCAGGACAGGCACAACACGATGAAGGCCACGAAGTAGATGGACAGGCCCATGAAGAAAGGCTGGGCGCGGTTGAAGACCACTTCCTGATTGGCCTTCCTCTGGGCCAGGGGCTTAAGGGTGGCTACGACGCCCTTCATTTCGGCGAGGGCGGCGTTGAAGCCCAGGGCATCATTGGTGGCGTAGGCCACATTGAGTCTGGCCAGGGGGAGCAGCCCCGGGTGCAGACCGCCACCATTGGCCGCGGCGCGGAGCGCCTCGCCCACGCTCTGCCAGGCCTCGGACCCTGCGCCCGCGGGGGGCGGCAGGATTCGGAAGGCGGCCAGCTGGGAGAGATCCTGGTGCCGCAGGGTGGCATCGGCGGAGCCCAGGGACTGGAGTTCCCAGCCCAGGCCTGGCGAGCCAGCCAACTGCAGGGTGTTCCGCAGTTTGTAGTAGAGGTACACCCGGTCGAAAAGGTTTATGACCGCGCTCTGGAAGCGGGTTCGCTTCTGGGGCGCGATGGGCTGGGCGGCCTGGGCCTGCTTCTGGATCTCCTCCAGATGGGAGGAGAGGTCACCGAAGCTGAAGTAGTTCCGGGCCTTTTCCTGCTTGGCGCCGATCAGCCCCAGCACATCCAGATCGTCAATGACGAAGATGGGCTGCTGGTCGGCCACCTGGGGCCTGAAGACCACATCCAACAGCCATTCATCGGGGCCGATGGTGCGCCCGTCGAAGCGGAAGCCCTGCCGGCTGTGGATCATGAGCAGGCTGTTGCGGGCCATGGAATCCAGCGGCTTCACCCGGCCGCCCTCCAGGATGGGCAGGCTGCCGAAACCGGCTGCGTCGAACCCGCGGGCCTTGGTGCCGGGGAGGGCCACCAGGAGGGCGATGAGCAGGGCCAGGATGCCCGCCGCCCAGGAGACGAGTTTTGAAAGGTCCTTCATGTCAGGCCTCCTTCTTGCTCTGCCGCCTTTTGAGGGAGCGGCGGAGGACGATGGCGAAGTGCACCAGCAGCCCTGCGCTGATGATCACGCAGGAGATGTAGGGAATGAGCCAGCCCGGGTTCTCGACCACCGACAGGACCGACAGGGTGTCATTCTTTCCGAAACTAGCCTGGTAGAAGGTTTTCCCCTCGTAGCGCAGAGGCTGGTTCATGTAGATCAGCACTTCGCGGGATTCCTTCTGGGAAGGGTTCACCACCTGGACCAGGCTGGCGAAGTTCTTGGGGATGTCCGTCCCGGGATACACCTCGTGCCGGAATTCCTTCAGGGTGAAGGCATAGGGCAGGTACTGGCGCTGCAGGCGCAGGGCCATCCTGTAGGTACGGCCCTCATGGGTGAAGGACTGGGGTGCGCCCAGGCTGATCGAGGTGAGCCAGGTGCCGTAGCTGCGGCCCCCCGCCACGGGCTCCACGAAGGCGGAAGTCTGATTCATGTCATTGTCGGCGGTGACGGGCGGGGCCTCCACAACGGCCACCCCAGTGCCCACGCCTGCAGTCGCCAGGGAAGGGGCCATGCCCGGGCCCAGGTTGCTGAGCTGGGCGTTCTGGAAATAGCGCTTCACATGAACCGTGATGGGCGTGCCGGGGATGGCGATGCTGCCCCCCTGGGCGAGGCGGGATTCGGGCACGGAATAGACCTCGTCCCAGGAGGGATCCGTCACATCAATGATGGCCAGCTCCATTCGGCGGTAGCTCTGCACATAGTTGACGGTCTGATTGACCTCGATGGACATCTGGGTGTCCACCTGCATCATGCCGGCCACAAACTCCCCGGCGAACAGCAGAACGAGGCCGGCGTGGGCCAGGATCAGGCCGGTCTTGGCCCAGGTGCGCTGAATCTCGAGCGTCCTGGCCACCAGGCTGAGGGCGAGCAGCAGTCCGACCAACGCTCCGCCGGGGAACACGGGAACCTTGAAGGGAAGGATCGCGAAGGAAC
>JBBIHT010000357.1:0-2369 GCA_037446845.1 Geothrix sp.
CTCCTTCCATCGAGACATGCTGCGCCCCACCCCCGACCGGCAGATCCTCACCCGCCTGGTTCGGAACCTTCACCTCCGGTTCATGCACGGGGAAAGCTGGGAGGAAGCTCTCTGGACCTCCACCCATCTGACCTTGCTGGACCCCGGCAACCCACGCCCCCTGAAGGAACGCGCCTACATTCATCTGCAACGGCAGGAGGTTGAGCCAGCCCTGGCGGATCTTCGCGAGGCCCTGCGGCTCAGCCCTGACCCCGACCCCGAGATCCGGGCCTGGCTCCAGCAGCTCGAATCCTGAACCGGGGACGGGGCCCCGGTCCAGGATTTGAGAAGGCCGGTGCTACTTCCTCTGGGCTTCCACCACGGTCAAAGCGGTGAGATGAATGATGTCATTCATGTCGCTGTGGCGCTGGAGCACATGGACAGGGGCCGCCATGCCGCAGGTGATGGGCCCGATGACCTCCGCGCCCGCCAGTCGCTGCACCAGCTTGTAACCGATGTTGCCGCTGGTCATATCGGGGAAGATCAGGACATTGGGGCCGCCGGGCAGGTCCACCCAAGGGTAGGTTTCGGCGAGGATGCCATCCCCCAGGGCCGTGTCCGCCTGCATTTCGCCATCGCACTTGAGGTCGGGCCGCGTGGCCTTGACGATTTCCACCGCCCGCTGGACCTTGCGAACCAGGGGATGCTCCACGCTGCCGAAGCTGGAGAAGGAGAGCATGGCCACCTTGGGCTCGATACCAAATGTGTTCTGGACCAGGTCGGAGGTCAGCATGGCGATTTCCGCCAGTTCCTCGGCAGTGGGATCAATGTTCATGGTGGTGTCGGCGAAGAACAGCACGCGGTTCTTCAACACCATCGTGTAGACACCACAAACCTTGCTGACGCCTTGGCGAGTGCCGATGACTTCCAGGCAGGGTCGGATCGTTTCGGGGTAGTACATGGTCAGCCCGGCGATGAGGCCATCTGCCTTTCCCGTGCGACACATCATGGAGCCAAAGTAGATCCTGCGGCGGATCTGCCGCTTGGCTTCGGAACGGGTGACTCCGCGTCGTTTCCTCAGGTCGTAGAAGGCATCCTCGGCCTCCTGGCGCCAGGCGACGGTGCCGGGGTCCAGGATTTCGATGTTCTCCAGGTCCACCCCACGGTCAGCGGCGACGGCCCTGACCTTGGCCGGATCACCCAGCAGGATGGGGGTGCATATGCCTTCGTCAACCATGGTCTGGACCGCCTGCAGGATCAGCGGATGGTCGCCCTCCGGGAACACAATGCGCTTGGGGTTCTCCTTGGCCCGATGGACCACGCTGCGGATCACATCCTTGCTGCGTCCCTGCAGGCTCTCAAGGTGCTCCCGGTAGGCCTTCATGTCCGAGATGGGCTGCCTGGCCACGCCACTGTCCATGGCCGCCTGGGCAACGGCTGGCGCCACCCACAACAGCACTCGGGGATCGAAGGGCTTGGGAATGATGTAGTCCTTGCCAAAGGAGAATTTCTGCCCCGCATAGGCCTTTACCACGGACTCGGGAACTTCTTCCTTGGCCAGGGCGGCCAGGGCTTTGGACGCCGCCAGCTTCATGGCCTCATTGATCTCGGTGGCACGCACATCCAGGGCACCCCGGAAGATGAAGGGAAAGCCCAGGACATTGTTCACCTGGTTGGGATAGTCGCTCCGTCCTGTGGCCATGATGAGGTCATCGCGCACGGCCTTCGCCACTGGGTACTCGATTTCGGGTTCCGGGTTGGCCAGGGCGAAGACCACGGGATCCTTCGCCATTTGACGCACCATTTCGGGGGTCAGCACACCCTTGCTGGAACAACCCACGAACACATCGGCGTTGACGATCACATCTCCAAGCGTACGGAGATCGCTCTTCTTCGAGAACCTGGCCTTGTAGGGATTGAGGCCCTCCTTGCGGCCGTCGTAGACCAGGCCTTTGGTATCGCAAAGCCACAGGTTTTCCACCTTGACGCCTGCCGCCACCATCATGTTGGCAGAAGCGATGGCTGCGGCACCCGCACCGCTGAACACCACCTTGATCTCTGACATTTTCTTGCCGTTCAGTTCAGTGGCATTCAGGATTGCCGCCGTGGCGATGATGGCCGTTCCATGCTGATCGTCATGGAAGACTGGGATGTTCATTTCCTTCTTCAGCCGGGTTTCAATCTCGAAGCACTCGGGGGCCTTGATGTCTTCCAGGTTGATGCCGCCGAAGGTGGGCTCCAGGGCCTTCACGATCGTGCAGAAGCGGTCAATGTCCAGTTCGTTGACCTCGATGTCGAACACATCAATGTCGGCAAAGCGCTTGAAGAGCACTCCCTTGCCCTCCATGACGGGCTTTCCCGCAAGGGCACCGATATTCCCCAGGCCCAGC
>JBBIHT010000358.1:0-2363 GCA_037446845.1 Geothrix sp.
ATAGTGGCCATCGGCCCGCCCGAAGGCCACGGGAGCGACCCAGACCTGGAGGGCGAAGGTGGACAGGAGGACCGCGAGCCAGGCCGGGGCCGCGCTCCGGGCAAGGCGCAGCAGGCCGGCGCCACCCGCCCGGAGGGCCGTCCATTCGTGGTGGAGGGAGGAGTCGGAGCAGGCCAGGGTGGCCCCCAGCAGGAAGACCGTGGGCAGGATGACCACCGCGAAGGGGGGCAGGTTCCAGGCCCAATACAGGAAGAAGCGGGTGATGGGCACCTGGTTCCGGGAGAGGTCCCCCGCCAGGCTTGCGTACTCGATCACCAGATTCAGCACCAGGAGGGCCGCCAGCAGGGTTTCCCCGTGGGCCCGTCGGGGCAGCGCGCGCAGCTCTGTGGTGGAGAAGGACAACAGCAGGGGCACCAGGAGCAGCGCCCCCAGGGCATCGCCCATCCACCAGGTGCTGACCATGACGCCGAACAGGCTCCATTGTCCCGTGGCCAGGCAGTAGGCGCTGGTGCCCACCAGGGCGCAGAGGCCTGTGCTCAGCCCCGCGCCGCCGACCAGGAAGGCCATGGCCTGGGTGCCGGAATCAAAGGGCTGGCGGGTGCCCGTGCTGCGCTCGACGAGGTACCCGGCCAGCAGGGCCTCGGCGCTGTTGCCCAGGGCGGTGGCCAGGGCGACCCCCAACATGGGCCCGGTGGCCAGGCCCAGGGTGGCCAGGTGCCAGGCGTTGGCGGCGCAGGCTCCCAGGAAGATCCCTGGCCAGAGGCCCGGCCCCCAGCGGAGGATGGCGGCCATGGCCAGGCCGGTGGGGATCCAGATGGCCGTGGCGTTGGTGCCCGGCACGGCCCAGTGTAGCCCCAGGGTGGCCGTGGCGAAGTAGGTCACGGCCAGCAGGGCCTGCTTCAGTAGCCGGGTGTGCAGGGGGCCGCTGGGGTTGGGGAGCCGCTGGGAAGGCATGGCGTAGGCCGCGTTGGAAGGTGCCTCCAGTGTAGGCCCCGGCGGAGGGGCTATGCTAGGCAACCGTCGTGTTCCGCGCCCGGAAATCCAGGAGGCCCCATGGCCCTGCTTGCCAATCTCGTGGTGGCCCTCGTTGGCCTTTTGCATATGGGCTTCCTGGTCCTGGAGATGGTCCTGTGGGAGCGGCCCCTGGGCCTGAGAACCTTCCGGCAGACCCCACAGGCGGCGGCGGCCACCCGGGTGCTGGCGGCGAACCAGGGCCTGTACAACGGCTTCCTCGCGGCCGGTCTGTTCTGGGGCCTGGCGCTGGGTTCGGGCGGCACCGCCATCAAGGTGTTCTTCCTGGGCTGTGGGCTCATTGCCGGAGTGTTCGGTGCCGCCACCGCCAACCGCCGCATCCTCTTCGTCCAGGCCCTGCCTGCGGCCCTGGGGCTGATCCTGCTGTGGCTGGCCCGGTAACCCTCGTCGGCGCTGCGGGGCTGCGGTTAGGGTGCCCTTCGCACCCGCACCCGCAGGCGACCGCTGGCGTCGGCTTCCAGCACTTCCCAGGACAGTGGCCCGCTGCGGCCCCTGGGTTGCTCGCCGGGCCCCAGGTTGAAGGCGGCATCGTCCAGTTCCCAGGTGCGGCAGGGGAAGCGCGGCTTCGGCGGTTCGGGGCTGTGGGGGTGGCTGTCCACCACCTGCACTGGCCCCTTGGGTTCGCCTTCACTCAAGCGGCCCGGGTCCACCAGGGCCACCACCAGGCCTTCGTGCCCCGGTCCGAAGCGACCGCCCACGCGGCCCCGTTCGTAGCCCCAGGGGCGGCGCACTTCCAGGCTGAAGAACCGCCCCCGCTTCCGGGGATCGGGCACCGTGACCCACTGGGGATCGGTGCCGGGGGCGCGGCTGGCGGGGGCGATCCAGCCTTCCCAGCTGGGTCCGGTCACGGCCACTCGGCGCAGGGCAGGGCGAAAAAAGCCCCGGTACCACAGCTCTGAGCGCACCCAGGCCAGGGGATGGGAGGGGCTGTAGCCGGTGTCCTCCACCCAGGGGCCGGCGTCGGGATGGGAACGGTCCCAGCCGCGGTACTGGCCCGCGTCCATGAGATCCCAGATGCCCGCGGTGTGGGGATGATCGCAGTCCAGATAGAGGTCGTCCACGCGATGCTCACCCATGCCGTGGAAGGCCTCGTGCACGATGTTGCCCAGGGGCACTTCCTCCGTCATGAAGAGCAGGGGCCAGCGCCGGCTGGGTGCCCAGGGCAGGGGCAGGAGCAGGCTTACCGCCTTGAGATGGGCCTCGTCGGCGGTGAGGGTCTGGGGCGGACCGGGGGTGAAGATCCAGAGGTGGTCGGGCTTGCCATCGGGACCGGGCGCGCCGCTACGGTTGTCGAGGCGGTCGCAGGGGCCCAGCGGCTCGCCCTGCAGATG
>JBBIHT010000359.1:0-2308 GCA_037446845.1 Geothrix sp.
CATGGCGTTCACGCCCACGCTCTTGCCGCTGCCGGTGCTGCCGCCAATGAGCAGGTGGGGCATCTTGTTGAGATCGGCCACCACAGGCCTGCCCGCGATGTCCTTCCCAAGGGCCAACTGGAGGAGTCCATTGGCATCCCGGAAGGCGGGGCTGTCAATGATTTCCCGGAAGGTGATGAGTTCCCGCACCGGGTTGGGCACCTCAATACCCACCAGGTTCTTGCCGGGGATGCGGTCCATGCGCACCGCCTCCGCCTGCAGGGCCAGGGCCAGGTCCTCCTCCATGCCCAGGATGCGCGACAGCGGGATGCCTGCGTCCGGCTGGAACTCGAAGACGGTGACCACCGGCCCCGGTTGCATGCCTGTAACCGCGCCCTTGATGCGGAATTCGGACAATTTCTGTCCAATCCGCTCCCGGGTGGATTCGAGCAGGGAAAGCTCCGCCCGCGCATGTTTGCCCGGTGGGTCGAAGAGCCGCCGGGGAGGCAGGGACTCGCGCTCGGTGAGGCGTTCCTGCGGGGGTTCGCCGTGCCGGTCCGTCGGGGATGGCTTGTCAGCCACCGCAGGCAGGGGCTGGCGGGGCGTGGGTTCCGTGAGCGGGAGGGGTGGCTGGATGCTTTCGCGTCCGAAACGATCCACGGCTACCACGGCCTTGGCCAGCATCGGCTTGGCAGCCGGCGGGGCCGGGGCCTTGGCCAGCAGGCGGGTGCGGAAGGGGCCCTCCGGGGGGAGGGACTCGCCGCCCGGGCGCTGGGCCTCCAGCACCGCCTGGGCAGGATCCAGGTGCAGGGAGTGGATGACCGGCAGCAGATCGTCGGCGCGAACAGGAGGGTGCTGGCGCCTCGCCTCGGCGGTCTCCATTTCCGCCCGGAGCAGGGATTCCCGCTGGGCTTCCAGGGTCTCCTGCCGGGCGGCCAGGGCCTGAAGCGCCGCCACATCGCCAGCATCCAGATCCGCCTGGTGAGGGTTCCGGCTGCGCAGAAAGGGGCGCTTCACCATGCTGAGGAAACCCTGCAAGCCCCTGGCCGGCATGGGCCTCACCCAGGGCCAGGCCTTCTCTCCCAGCCAGCGGGTGAGGAGGGTGCCCAGGGCCCGGGTGAAGGCCGGTGCCAGCACCAAGGCGCAGAGCAGGATGACCAGTCCCAATAACAACGGCAGGCCCACGGGGCCGAGGAAGCGCCGTCCCAGGGGCCAGAGCAGGCTGCCCAGCCACCCACCCCAGCGCAGCTGGAGGGTGCCCCCGTCGGGGAGGCCCGACCAGATCCGGGGGCCGAAGCCACCCAGCCCGGTCCACAGGCACAGGGCCCAGCCGGCCCAGGCCAGGCGCCGCGGCCAGCGACGGCCTTCCAGGGGCCAGGCCTCCCAGAGCAGGTACGGGGGCACCAGCCAACCCCCGATGCCCAGGAGGGTCTGCAGCAATCCCGCGAGACTTGCACCCGCTATGCCGCAGAGGTTCTGGACCGGGGCCACCGCGGGGCCCTGGGTGAAGGGGTGGGGATCCAGGGGGTTGAAGCTGGCCAGGGACAAGAGCAACACCAGGGCGATGAAACCCAGTCCAGCCCTCAGCATCCACCGGCCAACTCCCTGCAATGCGCCTCCCTGGTGTGAGGGTCCAGTGTAGCCCAGCCAACTGGGATCAGCGCGTCAGCAGGGCCATTCGCCGATGCCCATCCCAGGCGGGTTTGCCGAGATCCTGCAGGAAGGCGCCCACCGTCACGAAGCTCCACCCCGCGCCCTGGGCCCGGTCCATGAAGGCGCCCAGGGCCTTGGTCGGACGGTCTCCCTCCACCCGTTCCGAACCCAGGTGCATGAGTACGATGAGGCCATCGCCCTCGCGGTTCAGGCGCTTCTCCAGGCGCTGGACGATGGCTTCGCCGCTGCGATACAGTCGCCGTTCCTTCGGCGTCGCCCAGTCCAGGGTGTCGGCCCCCTCGCTCCAGCCCACATGGCGATACCCAACCTCCTCGGCCCAGCGGCGAATCTCGGCCGTATGCTCGCCATAGGGCGCACGCCAGTAGGGATCCATGGGACGCCCCAGGACCTTCACCAGCGCGGCGTCCGCATCCAGCAGTTCCCGCTGGATTCTGTCCCGGGTCCAGCGGGGAACTCGCTTCATGCCCGGCGCGAAATGGGGGTGATTCATGGTGTGGTTGCCCAGCTCGTGGCCTTCGGCCGCCATGCGCCGAACCAGGGCCGGGAAGCGCTGGATGAAGGCGCCCGTGAGGAACAGCGTGGTGCGGATGCCCCGGGCCTTGAGTAGATCCAGGACTTCCGTGGCCACCTCGGCGCTGGAGCCGCCGTCGAAACT
>JBBIHT010000360.1:0-2305 GCA_037446845.1 Geothrix sp.
AGTGAGGCCTGCACCGCCAGGGCCGTTTCCCTTGCCTTCGGGGCCATGGCAGGTGGCACAGCTCTGGGCGAAGAGCGCCCGTCCCCGGGCCATGAGCTCGGGGTTGGGGGTCATGACGGTCTTCGGATCAATGGGGGGGATCACCTGGCGGACCGTGGCGGGGTAGTCCGTGGGATCCAGCCAGCCTGTCTCGCCCTGGACCGCCTGCACGGGGCTCTCGAGGGGCGTATGGGCCTGGTAGCGGAAGCCTGGCACCACGATGAAGGCGAAGAAGGCCACCAGGGAGATGAAGCCGACGACCGCCATGAGGGCGGACACCAGGCGCCGGAGTTCGGCGGGGGATAGGTAGTCGTGGATCTTCATAGGCGGAACTCCAGGCCCTCGGGCAGGAAGGGGTCACCCACGGGCATATCCTCCCCCTTCTGCATGGCGCCACGGATCCAGAGCAGGATGCCACCCAGGAAGAAGAGGGCGAAGCTGAGCTCAGGCCAGGCGAAGCGGGGCTTGGCGCCCAGGGCGGGGAAGATGAGCCAGTACATATCCAGCACATGGGCGCCGAGCATCAGCAGGGCCACGCGGCGCAGCCGCTTCGGGTCCTTCTTGGAGTCCCGGGTCACCAGGGCGAAGAAGGGGATGACGAAATGAAGCAGCGCCAGGGCCAGGGTGATGCCGCGCCAGGAGCCCGCCAGCCGCACCTTGAAGTAGATGACCTCGTCGGGCAGATTGGCGTACCACATGAGCATGTACTGGGCGAAACCGATGTAGGACCAGAACACAGTGAAGGCGAAGAGGAAGCCGCCCACATTGTAGAGGTGGTCCCCCCGAACGCCCTCCAGCCGCCCCTGGTCCTGGAGGTAGAGGATGGCCAGGGCCGTGGCCGCCAGGCCGCTGAGGAAGGCGCCGGCGAAGACATAGACCCCGAAGATGTCGCTGTACCACTCGGGGGTGAGGCCGGAGATCCAGTCGAACGCCACCAGGGTGATGACCAGGGCGAAGATGGCCATGAACGCCGGAGCGAACTTGCGGGCCCGCAGGTTGAAGGCGGGGTCCCTGGTCTGGTCCTGTTTGAGGGAACCTCCCACCAGCACCCAGAGGGCCAGGAGGCAAAGGGCGAACGCGATGACTGTGCGCACCGAGAAGAAGGGGATGCTCAGCCAGAGGGCCTTGCCTGCCAGGATGGGATGGTGGGTGGCTTCGGGGCGGGTGCCCGGGTACAGCACCGGCAGGGCCCCCAGGGCGATGAGGCCCACGGGCAGGGTAGGAATGAGCAGCGTGGCGAGCCGTTCGGGGAGGCGCCGCACGGGCACGCTCCATTTGGCATTCACCAGATGTTCGAGGGCCACGATGAAGAGCGATCCCAGGCCCAGGGTGAAGGCCAGGACGAACCAGAGAATCCAGTTCGCCCAGAACCGCTGCGGGCCGGCCGCCACATAGGTGCCCGCCACGCCCAGGGCGCCGACCAGGACGGCACCCCACCACAGGTTGTTGGAGTTGGGGCGGCTCTGGCTCATCGGGCGCTCCCGGTCATATCGGCATCCGTGGCGTTCTGGGCCCGTTGCAGGGCGCGGACATAGTGGACCACCGCCCACCGTTGCGATTCAGTGAGGTCTGCGGCATGGGCGGGCATGGCGTTCTTGCCGTTCACGATGACCCAATAGATCTTGCCATCCGGGTACTGGCGGAACTGCTCGGCCTGCAGGTTCGCGGGCTTGGCGCCATAGGCGGCGGTGAGGCTGCCCACGCCATTGCCCAGGGCGCCGTGGCAAAGTTCGCAGCGGTTGTGGAAGGCCTTGCGGCCGAGGGCGAAGACTTCCGGCGTGCGGGGCAGGGGGTTGACCAGGGTGGCCGCGGCCTCCTGGGTGCCCGTGGCCGAGGGGAGATGACCCCGGGCCACGGTGCCCGCCACGGGTCGCTGCATGCCATGGCCATCCCGGAAGAAGGCCGAAGGCTTCTGGGCATCGAGCCTCGGCTGCTCCTGCATGTAGCTCATGGGTGGCAACAGGGGGAACCACTTGGTGAGGGTGTAGACGCCTACACCAGCCACGAGACAGGCCACGAAGATTCCTCCGGCCAGGCGCAGGACATAGTCGCTGGTGAGGAAGGGACTCCGTTCAGGGGCAGGCAGGGTTTCCACTGCCATGGCGCCGGCTTCCGCCAGCACCTTGGCTGCGGCGGCAGCGTCGAAGGCCTCGGCTTCCGCCTCGATGGCCAGGGCGAGGAGCGAGCGGATGCGAGAGAATACAGTCACGGGCGAGCCCCCTGTTCTCGAGCGCCGGACCTTCGCGCCCGCCGGGTCGCACATATA
>JBBIHT010000361.1:0-2293 GCA_037446845.1 Geothrix sp.
CCATCCGCACCCTGGGGCTCAAGCTGGAGGACACCTTCAAGCGGGTCCTCAGTGGCGTACGCCGAGGGTCCCAGGACCAGCAGATTCCTTGGACCGCCAGCAGCGTGGAGGGGGACTTCTACTTCGCCCCCGGCCCCCTGGCGCCTGCCACAACGACGGAGGCACTGCTGCCGGCACCGCGGCCGCCAGGCCCAACCACTCCCGTCGCCATGCAGAGTGATCACGGCGACCTGGCCCGCAATGCCTCAGGCCGCGGCTATCCCTCGCCCCTGGAGACCGATCCCGGCTGGGGCGGGGGCCAATCACCCTGGGACCTGGTGGACGGAACCCGGTTCTATCCCGGCCAGTGGGCCCGCGGGGTGGCCTTCCGAGGCGGCCCCAAGGGCTGGGGCGGCCAGCCCTGTGGCTGGCGCCAGGCCACCATCGACTTCGGGCGCAACCAGGGCTTCAGCCGAGTGGTGGTCTGGCACCACGGGTTGGACCAGGTGCCCAGTCGCTGCAAGGTGGAGGCCTGGAACGGCATGGCGTGGGTGGAGTTGTTCTCCTCAGGGGACGCCAGGACCCTGCTCTCCCATCGCAGGGAGACCCCCAGGGAATGGTGGGAAAGCGGCTCCACGCCCATGGAAATCCGGTTCCCCCGGACCTCGGCCTCCAAGGTGCGATTCAGCTTCGACAACTGCCAGATGGAGCACGGCTGGATCTACGAACTGGAAGTGTACTGACCCGCCGGGGAGTTGGGCTAGGACAGGTAGCGTTCCTTGATCACCGCCAGGTGGAGAGCGGTGTGCCCGTAACCGACGAACGGGAAACAGCGGGTGGTGAGGGCAAAGCCATTGGCGACGCCGCGCCGGGCCCAGGCCGCTTCGGGCAGATTCTGGAACAGACCTAGGCTGGCTTCCCGAACCGTCCGCCACTCGGCCAACAGGGCGGCGATGGAGCAGCCCTCCGCGCCGCAGGTGGCCACATAGGCATCCTCGTCAAATCCTGGATTGGGGGTCTGGTCGCCCCGGCCGATCCGCAGGGCGCGGTTGGCCAGGATGCGTTCGGCGTCGGAACAGTGGCGCAGCAGTTCCCGCAGGCTCCACTTCCCAGGGGCGTAGCGGTGGCCTGCCTGCAGCTCGGTGAGCCCGGAAAACAGGTCACAGACCACGGCCAACTGGTGGCGCAGGTGCTCCAGCACATCCCCTTGGGGCACCTGCTGAAGGTAGCCGGCATGGGCCTCGGGGTATTCGCCTGGCAGGGGCTTGGCTATTCACCATAGGACGATGCCATAAGTAGCCCAAACTAGGCATCCACCCGCCAGGTGGTGAATGGCGGGTGGGCCTGTGTACTGGGGATCTACGGCATCTCGCTGGACACCCGTCGGTGAACGGCTAAACCTGAACCGTTTCCGCCACCTCGCGGAAATCCGCGATCTGGTCGAAGTTCATGTAGCGGTAGATGTCCTTGGACTTCGCGCCTACCACGCTGACCTCGGCCATGTATTCGGCCATGGTGGGAATCCGGCCCAGCACGGCGCAGATGGCCGCCAGTTCCGCGCTGCCCAGGTACACCTGGGTGTCAATGCCCAGTCGGTTGGGGAAATTGCGGGTGGAGGTGGAGATGGCGGTGCTGCCCTTGCGGATCTGGGCCTGATTGCCCATGCACAGGGAGCACCCGGGCATCTCCAGGCGGGCGCCCGTGCGGCCCAGGATGCCGTAGTAGCCCTCCTGCTTGAGGATGTACTCATCCATCTTGGTGGGCGGCGCGATCCATAGGCGGGTGTTGAGATCCGTCTTGCCGTCCAGGAGCCTTCCGGCGGCGCGGAAGTGGCCGATGTTGGTCATGCAGGAACCGATGAAGACCTCGTCAATCTTCTGGCCCGCCACATCGGCCAGGGTCTTCACATCATCGGGATCATTGGGGCAGGCGAGGATGGGCTCCTTGATATCGGCCAGGTTGATCTCGATGATGGCGGCGTACTCGGCATCCGCATCGGGTGCCAGCAGTTCAGGCTTGGCAATCCAGGCCCGCATGGCCTTGATGCGACGCTCCAGGGCCTCCCGATGCTCATAGCCGTTGGCGATCATCCACTTCATGAGGGTGATGTTGGAGGTCATGTATTCGATGACTGGAACCTTGTCCAGGTGCACGGTGCAACCGGCGGCAGATCGCTCCGCCGAGGCGTCCGACAGCTCGAAAGCCTGTTCCACCTTGAGATTGGGGAGGCCCTCGATCTCCAGGATCCGCCCCGAGAAGACATTCTTCTTGCCCTTCTTCTCCACGGTCAGCAGGCCCTGCTTGATGGCGTAGT
>JBBIHT010000362.1:0-2292 GCA_037446845.1 Geothrix sp.
TATGGCGCCACCCTGCCTGAGGATCTGGATCAGGGCGCGGGCGCCTCGGCCCTGGAACCCCTCCTCAAGCGGGAGGAGGGCCTGGTGGAATCCCTTCGCCTGGCGAGACTCCACCCCGGCCCGGGTGCCGACACGCAGATCGGGGCGCTGGAGGCGAGCCTGAATCTGGCGCGGGCCCAGCTCCGGGAGCACCTGCCTGAGCGCCCCCTGCGGGATGTGTACCAGGCCGTGGGTGGACGCCTCCATGCCGAGGCCAGCGAGGACGCCCTCACCGTTCATGGCCAACTCCCTCAAGGCGCCTTTGAACTCTGGTGCCACACCGAGACCCAGCGACTCATGGCCCTGCGGCTCAGCCGCTTCTACCCGGTGAAGGAGGGCCTGCTCACCCAGGTGCGGGGCAACGGCTCCGACCCCCTGGGCCTGGTCCGGGGCGCCGCCCTTCCGGGTCATCCCTACGGACGCCAGTTGCGGGACCATCTGCCCTCCCTGGAGGCCCTGCGTCGCTCGGAGGTGCAGGCCTACGCCCGAAGGACCTTCAGCCCCGAGCGCATGCTGCTGGTGCTGGTGTCCTCCCAGAGCCTGGAGGCCCGCCTGCCCCTGCTGGAACGCACCTTCGGCGCCCTGCCCATGCCCGAGGAATCCGGGGAGAATCTTCCCCCTGAGATGGCCTCGGACCTGGGCGACCGCCGAGTCCAGGCGAGCCTGGGCGACCTCTCCTGCCTTCTGGCCGCCTGGCGCATTCCGCCCAGGCATCATCCCGATCACCTAGCCCTGCGCCTGCTGGCCCAGATCCTGGGTGGTGGCCCCAGCGGCCGCCTGCAGGCGAGGCTGGTCGCTGGCAAAGCCATCGCCCGGCTGGCCACCCTGGACATGGATGTGCCGGGAGCCCAGCAGGGGAGCCTGCTGGTTGCCCAGCTGGTCCCGGCCAGCGGGCACACTCTGGAAGAGCTGGATGCCGCCTTGCACAGCGAGGTTCTGCGGCTCCAGCAGGAGCCCATCCCCCAGGATGAGTGGCACAAGGCCCTGGCCCAACTCGAGGTGCGGTACCTCCGCACCCTGGATGAACCCGCGGCCTTGGCTGGCGCCCTGGGCAGGACCTGGGTGGAATGCGGGGACTGGCGCCAGCTGGGTCTGGAGGATCAGCGCCTGCATACCCTCCCCCCAGAAGCCATCCAGGCGGCAGCCCGAACCTGGCTGACGCCGAAGCACCGTACCCTCGCCCTGTTGCGGCCCGCCTTAACCGGGAGCGACGATCCCCTGGAGCAGCGCACACTCCGGATCCTGGGGGCCCTGGCGGCCCTGCGCATCGAGGATCCTGCCCAGCGGGAGCTGCTTCTCCACGAGGGCATTCGTCAGTTGCGCATGCTGAACCCCCAGGAAAGGCTGCGCACCCTGGACCTTCTGGAAGCCCAGCTGCCCAAGGCCCACCCATGAGGGCGCTCCTCCTGGCGCTCATGGCGTTCCTCCTGGTGCCGGCCAGGGCCCAGGTCCATCGCTTCAGCCTGGGAAATGGCCTTCGGGTGGTGCTCCTGGAGGCGCATGAGCGCCCCCTGGTGCGCGCCCGGCTTCATCTCTCCCTGGGTGGGGAGGATCGCCCCAAGGCCTGCCCGGATCTGCCTGAACGGATTCAGGCCCAGATGGACCGCGGCGAGTGTGCGTCCCACACGGGGCCCGAGTTCAAGCGTATCCTGGCCAACCGCGGAATCGAGCTCACCGGCACGACCACCGCCGATGCCATGGACTGGCGGATCCTGGCCCGCAGTCGCGACCAGGATGAGGCTCTTGGTCTGCTGGCCGACCTGCTCCTGCGCCCCGTGCTGGACCCTCTGAGCTGGCCCAAATCCGGGGGCATCTCGTGGGATCAAATGCTGGCCTCCCGCAGCCGCATCCTGAACCCGCGGCTAGGGGTCCTGGTCTTGCACGGGGACCTGGGGCTGGAACAGGCGAAACGCCTGGTCCTGCTGAGCCTCGGGACATGGTCAGGGGCTGCAGCGGCCCGGACCACTCCTGCCCCCGCCTCGCCTTCGCCGGAAATCCGAGCCCTGCGAGGGCTGCTGCAGGGGGAGGAAGCCGGGCCTGCTCGGCCCTTCCTCCAGTCGGACCTGAACCTAGCCCGCTCCGCCTGGCTGGGACGCCAGACCCTTCTGACCCTCGAACCGGAGGCCCAGATGGGCCAAGCCCTGGAGGAGGCGCTGGGCCGAGCCCCCCGCTGGGAACGCATGGTGGCCCTCACCCTGGATGATCTCAACCGCCAGGAACCACCGCCCAACCACCCGTGAGATTCCGGTTGCC
>JBBIHT010000363.1:0-2287 GCA_037446845.1 Geothrix sp.
CCCGGCGGGCCAGGTTCGGGTCCTTGATAGGCGACTTCCAGGGCTCGCCGCCGATCACCTTGAGGGAAGCCACAAACTCGGGCCCCAGCTCAAAATCGTGGTAGGCGGCCCGCAGGATGGTGGCCAGGGTCCTGGCTGAAAGCCGGTTGTCCTTGCTGAGCCCCGATCCATCTGTGATCTGGATGGTCTCTGGCCCCAGTCCGAAGGCCGCCTCGTAATAGGCCTGCACCTTCTGGACTCCCATTGGCCAGGAGCCGCCGCCGAAGGATTTGACCAGCATCTCGATCATGAAATTGTTGGACCATTTGTTGATGTCCTGCACCAGGCTGCGCAGGGGCGGCGAAGCCCAGCCCAGCAGTTTCCGGGGTGCGCGCGGTACGCCAGGCGCCACCGGTGACTCCGGTGCCTCCGGGGCCCCGGCGCGCCCCTCGACGATGACGCCGGATGCCTCCAGGAGGCTCTGGATGATCTCCCGGGACTGGGCCTCGGGCTCCAGCAGCACATGGCCCGCCTCGTCCCGGTTGAAGTTCACCGACAGGGGCAGCACCGTGGGGAGCGTATTGGCTGTGGTGTGCTCCCAGCCCCGGGGTTGCCGGACACCATCCGAAGCCCCCTGATCCAGGCGCAGCCTCCCCTTCACCCGTTTCAACCCAAGGCGCTTCAGTTCCTGGACCAGCATCCAGATCCGCTCGCTGGTCAGGAAGGGATCCCAGGCACCCTTGAAGACCAGGTCGCCTTGCACCTCGCCATCCCTGAGATCCCCCCAGATTTCTGTTTCCAGGGTGGCCTCAGGTTTCAGGGTCTTGAGCAGGGCATAGGTGCTGACCACCTTGGTGGTGCTGGCGGGAATCAGCGCCCGGTCGTCGTGGTACCGCTCCAGGGCCTTTCCCGAGGCCACATCCCAGAGGCCGGCGGAGACCGCGACACCCCGCGCTTCCAGGCCCCGGGCCCAGGGGCGAACCCCTTGGGCAGACAGGGCCGCGGTTGAAATCAAGGCCACCAGCAGGAAGGCAGGAAGGCCGTCCCTCATGGTTTCCTGGGCTCCGGGGAGGCCGGGGTTGTACCGGCTCCGGGGGTTCCCTGGAGCAGGCCACCCTTCGCCGGATCTCCCCCCACGCCAAGAATGTTCTGGTCCGCCGTGAAGCGCCAATCCCGCACCAAGGTCTTCCCCTGGTAGATGTGGATGCTGTCCTTCTCGCTGCGGCTGTGGACCCCCACGATGGGCAGGCCCTGGGTGTCGCCCGTGGCGCCCGGCTGCACCTGGGTGATGAAAGCCCACTCGCCATCGGGGGTCATGGGGTCGCGGTAGTCCTGGCGGAGAATGCGGGGTCGAGCGTCCATGACCTCCTTGAGATCCTTCGGATAGTGCCGCATGCGGGCGAAGTAGAGGCGCAGGGCGTTGGCGATGGCCTCCCCCCGGAAGATGAGCTCCTCCTCGTTCTCCCGTTGCACTTCGGCGCCCACCCTGGGAGCCGCCTTCATGAGCATCACGCCCATCACCACGGCCAGCGCCAGGGCCAAGGCCATGGTGAATCCGCGTTGGGAGGAAGGGGCAGGCATGGGAGGCTCCAGCCCCCAGCGTACTACCCCCGTTCCCCCTTGCGGGTCAGGAGTTCCTTGAAGGCCTCCACCACCCGGGGATCGAACTGGGCACCGGCTTCGTTCTCCAATTCATCCAGCACCTGCCGGAACCCCCGGGGATGTCGGTAGCCTTTGCCGCTGGTCATCACCTCGTAGGCCTCGATGAGCCCGATGATGCGGCTGCCAATGGGGATGCCGCTCTCGCGCAGGCCCTCCGGGTAGCCATGGCCATCCCACCGCTCGTGGTGGTGGCGGATGATCTTGATGACATCGAAAGGGAAGCGCAAATCCTTCAGGAACACCGCCGCCAGTTCAGGATGGTTGCGCACCTGTTTCATGTCCTCCGCGCTCAGATCGGTCTTGCTGAGCATCCTGGGATCGAGCATGAGCAGGCCCACATCGTGCAGGATCGCCGCGATGCTCACCGCCTCGACCTCCTCGGTGGAGAGTTCCAGGCGCAGGGCCAGATCCCGGGCCAGGCGCGCGGTGGCCAGGCTGTGCGGCCGGAGGCTGGGCACCCGCCCCTCGCTCGATTGCAGGATGCGGTGGCTCACCGACAGGAAGGCATGATGGTAGCGTTCGTGCAGCCTGCTTTCCTGGAGGTGCAGGCCCAGGATGCGGCCGAACTGCTGGATGGCCTCGATCTCGGCGATGGAGAAGGACTGGTCCTCCTGGCGGAACACCATCAACAGGTCGTTCCCATTGA
>JBBIHT010000364.1:0-2280 GCA_037446845.1 Geothrix sp.
CCGCCCCGCTTGAAGTAGAGCTCGCCGTACAGGGTGTGGCTGTCGGCGGCATAGGTGATCATGGTGGCGCCGTCCTTGCTGGCGCCCTTCGTGACCAGCAGGTTGGTGCAGGCATCCAGGGCCGCGCCGGTGGCGAGCAGGGCGGCGAGCAGGGCGAGAGATCGAAGGCGCATGAAGATCCTTTGAAAAGGGGGGGGTGGAGAGGGAACCCTACCAGATGGCCGTGGGGGCCTGGGTGGAGGCCGGGGCCTCGCAGCCGAAGGCTTTGCGGAATTCGGGAAAATCCGCCACGGGGCCCAGTACCCGCTGGCGCACCGGGGAATGAACATCGGTGGTGATCCGCAGTTTCAGAGCTTCGGGGCGCTGGTTGGTGCGCCAGCCCTGGGCGAAGGCGATGAAGAAGCGCTGGTCCGGCGTCAGATCGGCCACGGGATGCAGTTCCTTGCCCCGGGTGGCCAGCCTGAAGGCCTCGTAGGAGACCCTCAGGCCGCCGATGTCGGCGATGTTCTCTCCCAGGGTCTGCTTGCCATTGATGTGCAGGCCAGGGAGCACCTCGAAGGCATCGTACTGTTTCACGATGTGCTCCGCGCGCACCTCGAAGCGCTTGGCGTCCTCGGCGGTCCACCAGTCCTTCAGGTTGCCCTGCCAGTCGTACTGGCGGCCCTGGTCATCGAAGCCGTGGGTCAATTCGTGGCCGATGGTGGAGGCCAGGGCACCGTAGTTGGAGGCGTCATCCGCTTTTTCGTCGAAGAAGGGGGGCTGGAGGATGCCTGCGGGGAAGCACATTTCGTTCATGCTGGGGTCGTAATAGGCATTGTTGGTCTGGGGTGTCATGTGCCACTCATTGCGCTCCACGGGCCTGCCCAACTTGGCGAGCTGGCGGCGGAACTCGAAGGCGGCGGCGGCCCTGACATTGCGATAGTGGCTGGAGCGGCTTATGCCGAGGCCGGTGTAGTCGCGCCAGCGATCGGGATAGCCCACCTTGCTGCGCATGGTGTCGAGTTTATGGAGGGCTTCTCGCTTGGTGAGGTCACCCATCCAGGTCGCGGCCAGGATGCGATCCCGCATGGCCTCCTTGTGGAAGCGCACCATCTCCAGGGCCCGGGCCTTGGCGGCGGGGCTGAAAGCCTGCTGGACGAAAAGCTGGCCCAGGTCCTCGCCCAGGGCATGATCCGCAGCGGCCAGCATCCGCTTCCACCGGGGCTTCAGCTCTGTGGCGCCCGACAGGACCTTCCCGTAGAAGGAGAACTGCTCATTCACGAAGGCCGAGCTGAGGGCTGGCGCCGCGCCGCTGAGGGCATGCCAGCGAAGGTATGCCTGCCAGATGTCAGGGCTCTCCGAACCCAGCAGTTGCCCCAGGGTCTGGAAGTACTCCGGCTGGCCCACGAGCACCTGGGCCTGGCTGGCGGGGAAGCCCGTGGCCCTGAAAAAGGCGGTCCAGGGCAGCCCGGGTGCGAGGGCACCCAGATCCTTGCGGGGGATCTTGTGATAGTTGGCCTGGGGATCGCGCAGGGCCACACGGGTCCGGGAGGCCTGGGCCAGCCGGGTTTCCAGGCTCAGCACCTGGTGGGCCTGCTGGTGGGCGCTGGCAGCGGCACTCCCCGCCAGCTGGAACATCCGGGTCATGTGGGCCAGGTAGGCCTGCCTCAGGGCCTCGGCCTCGGGGCCAGGGCGCAGATAGTACTCCCGGTCCGGCAGGCCCAGGCCACCCTGGTTGAAGGTGCCGATCATGGCGCTGCTGTCCTTGTCATCCACCTGCACACCGAAGCGGAAGCCGGCGTGGATGCCCTGTGCCTGGAGCATTCCCATGAGCGCTACCAGGTCCGAGGGGGTCCGGGCAGCCTGGATGGCCTTGAACAGGGGTGTCAGGGGCGCCCATCCGGCCCTCTCAATGGCCGCTTCGTTCATGCCCGCCGCGTAGAAATCGCCCACGCGCTGGGCGATCGTTCCCTGCGGTGCTTCCGTCCCGGCAGAGTGCTCCAGGATGCTCTTCAGGATCAGGAAATTCCTTTCATCAATTTCCTGGTTCACGCCGTACGCATCGTATTCCCCGGGGATGGCCACCGCATCGAAGGCCCCGTTGGCGTAGCGGTAGAAATCCTGGCAGGGAGGAACCTGGGTCTGCAGGTAGGAGCGATCCACCCCGAGAACCGCGTGGGGGCTGGGGCCGGCAGGTGGTTCCGCCCATAGGGAGGAGAGGCCCACCAGGGTGAGAAATGCTGCTCGATGGTTCAATGGCTGTCCTTTCTGCTGCCCTGAACTGGGCGGGATTCCAGGGCG
>JBBIHT010000365.1:0-2276 GCA_037446845.1 Geothrix sp.
AAGATGCCGCGCTCGGCCATCTCCGAGAGGTTGCGCGCGAATTCGGAGAGAAGGGGATGCTCCTTCTTCTTCTTCGCGATCTTTTCCTCCTTGGTGCTCTCCAGGAGGATCTCCTTGGCGGCGATCAGGTCCGCGCCGGATTCCTTCAGCAGGCGGCCTGCCAGGCAGCCTTCCTCGCGCAGCATCCCTAGCAGGAGGTGCTCGGCGCCCACGTGCTTGTGGTTGAGCTTGGCGCTCTCGGCCGTGGCGTGCTGGAGGATGCGCTTGACCTCCTCCTCCATGGGGATGTCGATGCTGGTGCTGCTGGGGGTGATCTTCTTGTCCCGGGGGGTCAGGGCGGCCACCAGGCGCTCCCGCAGGGTGCTGGTCTGCACCCCCATGCGCTCGAGCAGCTGGGTGCTGGTCTTCTCGGATTCCCGCAGCAACCCCAGCAGCAGATGGCCGCTCTGGATGCTCTCGGATCCGAACTGGCTCGCTTCATAGCGGGCGAAGAACATCACGCGACGGGCTTTTTCGGTAAATTTCTCGAACACGAGGCACCCTTCCGGGTCAGGAGTGGCCCCGGGGCCGGAATGGTTCCGGGGCGATCCACCAGGGTAGCGCCATCCGTCCACCCTTTCGACTGGGAAGGGCCCCACCTCCCCGGTAAACTGGAGGGCTGGAGGGCACCATGAGCCTGACGAGAACCCACCTGGCGATCCTGGGCCTGCAGTGGGGTGATGAAGGCAAGGGCAAGGTGGTGGACCTCCTGAGTCCCAGGTTCCAGCAGGTCGTCCGCTTCCAGGGCGGCAACAACGCCGGCCACACGGTGGTGGTGGATGGCCAGAGCATCGCCCTGCACCAGGTTCCCAGCGGCGCCCTGCATCCCGGCTGTTTCCTGGTCGTAGGCAACGGGGTGGTCCTGAACCTGGAGGTGTTCCAGCAGGAGCTGGACCGCCTGCGGGCCCGGGGCTTCGACCTGACAGGGCGGCTTCTGCTCTCCGAAAAGGCCCACATCATCCTGCCGCACCACATCGCCCTGGACCAGTGGCGCGAAGCCCGGGCCGACAAGGTGGGCGCGAAGATCGGCACCACCGGCCGAGGGATCGGCCCCGCTTATGAAATGAAGGCTGCCCGCATGGGTGTGCGCCTGGGCGACCTGCGCCACCCCGAAACCCTGGCCGATCGAATCCGCCCCGGCTACGAGGAAGTGCGCCTGCGCCTGGGGGCCGAGGCGGACCTGCCCACTCTCCCGTCCATCGTGGCAGGCCTCCTAGGCAGCGCCGCCCCTTTCCTGGGCTTCATCGGCGATACCCAGGCCCACCTGCTGGGCGCCTGGGAACGCGGCGACAGCATCCTCTTCGAAGGCGCCCAGGCCACCCTCCTGGACCTAGACCACGGCACCTACCCCTTCGTCACCTCCAGCAACTGCAGCCTGGGTGGACTTTTCACCGGCACCGGCCTGCCGCCCAAGGCCCTGGACAAGGTGCTGGGCATCGCCAAGGCCTACACCACCCGCGTGGGCGCGGGTCCCTTCCCCGCCGAACTGCACGATGCCACCGGCGACCACCTCCGGGAAGTCGGCCACGAGTTCGGCACCACCACCGGCCGCCCCCGGCGCTGCGGGTGGTTCGATGCCCCCATCACCGCCCACGCCTGCCGCACCAACGGGGTGGATGGTCTGGCCATCATGAAACTGGATGTACTGGACGGCATGGACCGGGTGGGCCTCATCGTGGGCTATCGCACCGCCTCGGGCGCCATCCTCAGCACCCTCCCCGGCTGTGCCGCGGACTGGAACGACCTTCGGCCCGAGATCAAGTGGTTCAAGGGCTGGTCTCGCACCCGAGGCATCACCGACCATCGCCAGCTCCCCGCCGAAGCCCAGGCCTACCTGGAAGCCCTGGCGGAAAGCGTCGAGGTCCCCATCGCCTACCTCAGCACCGGCCCCGATCGCAGTGAAGGCTGCGTCTACCCCGGCACCTTCCTGGAGCCCCTGCTGGGCTGACCCGGGCCACCACCCCTCCCGCCCCCAGGATGGGCCCCAGGAAGGCCGGACTCTCACTGCGCGGGCCACGCGACCAACCAACCCGCCTGCCAGGCGCGTGGGAAGGGAGCGCCGATGGCAACCCGAGCCCAAACCTGCGACCCGCAGCCTCACCGCCTCCGCCCTCCCAGCCACTGCAGCGCCCGCTGCACAGACCGCACTGGCGCCGCGGTCATACACGCCTGCTTACCTGGCGGAGCAGATCCTCAGCTCCCGCAGTGCCCTGGAAGGTGAACGCAAGCAGGTGACC
>JBBIHT010000366.1:0-2266 GCA_037446845.1 Geothrix sp.
AGGGCGATCTGGGCCACGCCATCCCCTTCCTGGGCCGCCATGAATTGGGGGATCTCGCCAAGGCTTTCAACGACATGAGCCACAGCCTCGCAGAAACCCAACGGCAGCTGGCCCAGGCGGACAAGCTAGCCTCCGTGGGCCGCTTGGCGGCGGGCATCGCCCACGAGATCAACAATCCCCTCACGGGCGTGCTGAGCTATGCCTCCCTGCTGCGGAAGCGCATGGGCGAGGACAAGGAGGCCGCGGAGGATCTGGATGTGATCGTCCGGGAAACGGTTCGGTGCCGGGGGATCATCCGCGAGCTCCTGGATTTCGCCCGGCCCACCACCCCTGCGCGAAAGCCCATGGACTTCAACGAAGTGGTGCGGAAGTCGGTTTCCGTGGTGCTGAGCCAGCTCTCCCTGCATCATGTGGAACTCTCGCTGGATCTGGCTTCAGAACTTCCCGAGGTCCAGGCGGACGCCAACCAGATCCAGCAGGTGCTGGTCAATCTCCTGCTGAACGCCGCGGACGCCATCGGGGAGGAAGGGGGGCGCATCAGCCTCGTCACCCAGGCTGGGGAGAACGGCGCCGTGGTGTGCCAGCTGGAAGACAGCGGGGAAGGGATCCTGCCCGAAGATCTTCCACGCATCTTCGAGCCCTTCTTCACCACCAAGGGACGCCAGGGCACGGGCCTCGGGCTCGCTGTGAGCTGGGGCATCGTGGATGCCCACGGTGGAACCCTCGAAGTCGAAAGCGAACCTGGTCACGGCGCGCGGTTCTCATTGCGCCTGCCAGGCGGCGGGCCGCAGGATTCAGACCCTTCACCCAACTCCACCCCATCAGCCTAGGAGGTTTCCATGACCGCCCTGCTCATCCTCTTCATGTTCGTGGCCTTCGTCGGCATCGACTTCCTTGTGCGCACGGCGCTCCGCCGGGCACGCGAGAGCCGGGAACGGCTCGCCCGGCAGGCCGTCCTCGAAACCTCGCTCCATCTCGATTTCACCTTCGAGGCGAAGAGCCTCAAGCGGGTGGAAGTCCCCAATCCCAAGGCGCGCATCCTGGCCGTGGACGATGAATCCGTGGTGCTGGATTCCTTCCGCCGGATCCTGGTGCTGGAAGGCTTCAGCGTGGATACGGTGGAGCATGGCCCCGAAGCCCTGGGCCTGGTGCAGCGCCACGACTACGACTTCGTCTTCACCGACCTCAAGATGCCGGATATGGACGGCGTCGAAGTCGTGAAGGCCGTGAAGCACCTCCGGCCGGATGTGGATGTGGTCGTGGTCACCGGCTACGGCAGCATCGAAACGGCGGTCCAGACGCTTCAGCACGGCGCCTGCGAATATGTGCAGAAACCCTTCACCGCCGATGAGTTGGCCGAGTTCGTCCGGAAGCTGGTCATCAAGCGTGAAGCACGAATCGAAGCTGGGCGGCGTCCCAGCGTCCGCGTGGTCACGCCGGAAATGGCCGAAGTGGTGTCCGCATCGGAATACTGCGTTCCGGGCGGGGCCTTCCTGTCTTCGGGCCATGCCTGGGTGCGCATCGAGCCCGAAGGCCAGGTGCGGATCGGTGCCGACGATTTCGTGCGGAAGGCGCTTGGAACCATCAAGGAAGTGGTGCTTCCTGAGCGCGGCAAGACCGTACACCAGGGCGACCCGCTCTTCACTCTGGAGGGGAATGCTGGTGTTGTCCATGTGATGGCGCCGCTTTCCGGCAAGGTGGAGCACGACAACCAAGGCCTGAAGACCGATCCTGGCGCACTCGCCCACAGCCCATACGACCGGGGTTGGGTGTGCCTCCTCACCCCCACCGACCTGGCGGCGGAACTCCCCTCGCTGAAAATCGGCAAGCCGGTCGTCGACTGGTACCAGGATGAAATCACCCGCCTGGGCACACCAGATGGCCCGCAGGCCACGGGAAAACTGGACTGGACGGCCTTCGAGCGGGAATTCCTGGGCGTGAAGGACCACGCCCACGCCTGACGGCACTCGAGTTGAGTGGGGAGGACCTCGGGGGCTCAGCCTTCGAAGCCCTCCCCTGCGTGGTCGCACGGTCGCACGAGCGGCGCGCATTCCATCTGCTGGAAGCCCATTACCAGCCCCTTTTCGCGGTACAGTCCGAATTCCGCAGGCTCCACGAAGCGGTGCAGGGGCAGGCGCAGCGCCGAGGGCGGAAGATAATGGCCGAGGGCCGCGATGCCCACGCGGTGCCGCCACCTGTTTCCCATGAGTTCCAGCACCTGCTCGGGCGTTTCTATCGGGCGACAGTCAAAACTGACCCCCTGGCG
>JBBIHT010000367.1:0-2252 GCA_037446845.1 Geothrix sp.
CGGGTCGGGTTCAACGGCAGGGCCGGGGTCTGGCCGGGGACGCTGGGGAGGGGCGAAGCCTGGCGCGGGGACAGCGGCTTGACCGCGGGTGCGCCCAGGCGGGCGAGGGCCCTGGCCTGGGGGGTGGCGGCAGGAGGCGGCTCGGCGCCGCGGGCCCCCTTGGGGCGGGTGATTGTGGTCTGGGGCTTCGGCCTTTCGAGGGTGAAGGAGAAGCGGGCGAGCACCCGCCCCTGGCCGTCACGCAGGAGGGCGGATTCCCCTTCCGGGGGGCGAAAGAATTCCCAGCGCACGGGGCCGGGTTCCGCCAGGCGGTGCTCCCGGATGGAGGCGCCCTCCAGGGTGAGTTCCGTGGGTTCAATCACTTCGCCCTCGATGACCGCCAGGCCTCCCAGGGGATGCCAGGACCAGGGCTCGACGCCAGCCTGGACCTGCGTGGGTACTGGCGGTACCGATGGCCCTTCCGCCGTTCGCCGACCGCAGGACAGCAGGAAGGCCAGACACGCAAGGCATGCGAGACCCAGGCTGCGCTTCAGGGGCATTCCGCCCTCCGGCACAGGGCCCAGTAGTTTGCTTTTTCCCGGACCTTCACCCAGGTGGGCGCCAGGGCCAGGCGGTGGAGATGGGCGAAGGCCGTCTCGGCCAGGGCCTCGGCGGTGGGATTGCGTCCTGCCATGGGGTCCAGGTCGTTGAGCAGACGATAGTCCACCGTGGCCACCCAGGCATCCAGCGCATGGGCGAAAGCGGCTTCCTGGGACTCGCTGTTCAGCTGCACCGCTGCTTCCACCTCCCAGTTGTGGCCATGGCGGGCCTCCTGGAAACCCGGCAGGTCGTGGAAGTGATCGGCCACGAAATGGCGCCGGAGGGAGAGGATGAAGGGCATGGTTGAGTATACCGGTCAGCGAGGCTCCGCGAGTTCCTGGCGAAGGGCATCCAGGTAGGCGACGAGGGCCTTCTGGCGGTTCTCTGCCAGTCGGCGGCCCGAGGCGGTGGCCATGCGCTCGGCCAGCTTGAGCAGTTTGGTCTGGAAGTGATCCAGGCTCCAGGCCTTGTCGTCCAGCCTCCGCGCCTCGCACCAGGGATCTTCGGGATGCCAGAGTCCCGCGCCGAAACTGGCTCCCGTGGCAAAGACGCGGGCGATGCCGATGGCGCCGATGGCCTCCAGGCGGTCCGCATCCTGGACCACGGCAGCCTCGAGGCTACCGGGCTTGCCTCCGCCACTCCAACTGTGGCTGCCCACGGCCGAAGCCACCGCCTCCACGCGGGTCTCCAGGCCCGGCAGGTCGAGGCACCAGCGGGGCACGAGCTCGGCCGCCATGCGCGCCGTCTGCGCCGATTCCGGGTGATTCTTGGGACGGTACACCAGATCGTGAAGCAGCGCCGCAGCCACGCAGGTCTCGACCTCGGCCCGCTCGGATCGTCCCAGCTTCATGGCCAGGCGTGCCACCCGGAGGATGTGGCCCAGGTCGTGTGCCGCGTCGCGCGGGAAGGGCTCCTTCGCGATGTGGGCCCGCAGGCGAACCAACAGGGGCGCGCACCATGAGAAGGGAAAGGCGGAGTGCATGGCTCCAGGCTACCGTCTGCCGCGAAAAAAACGGAACACCGGCGCCCGCGCTAGCATCATAGGGCCCATGGAGTACCCGTGAATCCCATCCAGCGATGCCTGCTTGCCCTCCTCCTGCCGGTGGCCGCCTGGGCCCAGCGGGCCGATGCCTCCTTCGATCCCGTCAAGAGCGTCACCCTTCGCCAGGAACGCGGGGCGGTGGTCCTGCGGGTGCCCGAGGGCGCCCACCTGAAGGCCGCCTTCATGACGGTGGAAAAAAAGGGCGGGCCCGGCCACCTGAAGGCGGGGCCCCTGCCGACCACCCAGGCCAAGGACGAGCTCGGCGATGGCATCTGGCATGGCACCGTGCGCATCCCGCTCCGGGGGGACGGTCTGGGTGATTCCGTGCTCCTCGAAGTGACCTACCAACCCTGCACCGAAGGCGAAGGGGGCGTCTGCTATCCCCCCACCACCCGGACCCTGCAGGTTCCTGCCCGTGATATTCCGTCGGAGAAGCCGGCGGAGCAACCCGCCGTTCAGCCAATGGTCATCCCGCCTGAGGCACCGAAAATCGCGGGGGAGACGCCTGCTCCAGCGATGCCGGGCCCACCGGAACCGGGCCGCCCAGGGGGCCTCCTGTTTTCCCTGCTGCTGGTCTTCCTGGCGGGCATGGGGGCCTCGCTCACGCCCTGCGTGTACCCGATGATCCCCA
>JBBIHT010000368.1:0-2225 GCA_037446845.1 Geothrix sp.
GATACCTGGCCATCGGGCTGCTGGAGCGCTTCACCCGCAGGCCTCGCCTCAACGGCTTTGTGATCTATTGCCTGGGACTGGGCCTGGTGATGCTTTTCCTGAGTACCACGGGGCTGCCCGGGCGCGGTTGAGGCATTTGCGGCAGACTGTGGGTTTTCCAATTGGAGGTGCGGGTGATCCAACTGAACGAGGTCTATAAATCCTTCACAGTGAAGGACCGGAAAACCCGTACCACCAAGCGCGTGGAGGCGGTGCGGGGCATCTCCCTCACCGTGAAACCAGGCGAAATCTACGGACTGCTGGGCCCCAATGGCGCTGGAAAATCCACCACCCTGCGCATGATCGCCGGCCTCATGGACCCCGACGGCGGGCACATCGAGGTGTGCGGCATGAACACGCGCCAGGAACCCGAAGCGGTGCGCGGCTGCCTGGGCTACCTCAGCACGGACATGGGGGTCTATACCCGGTTCACGCCCCGGGAACTGCTCCGCCTCTTCGGCGAATTCCAGTCCGTGGATCCCCTCACGGCGGAACGGCGTGGCCTGCACCTGCTGGAGAAGCTGCAGCTGGCTGATTTCGCCGATGTGAAGATGGAGGGCTTTTCCTCGGGCCAGAAGCAGAAGGTCAGCATCGCCCGGGCCCTGCTCCACGATCCCAAGGTGGTCATCTTCGATGAGCCCACCACGGGGCTGGATGTGCTCACGGCCAAGACCGTGCTGGATCTTCTCCGCATCATGCGGGAGGAGGGCCGCACCGTGATCGTATCCACCCATGTGATGCCCATGGTGGAAGAGATCTGCGATCGCGTGGGCATCATCTTCGATGGCAAGCTCCACGGCGACGCCTCGCCCCGACAGATCCTTGAATCGTACCAAGCCAGGACGCTGGATGAAGTCTTCTTCCAGCTCGCAGCTGAATCCGAAGGAGGCAACTGATGCGCGGCGCCCTGCTCATCACCAAGAAGGAGTTCCTGGAGCTCTCCAAGGACCGCAAGACGATGTTCTTCGCCTTCGTCCTGCCCTTCCTGCTCTACCCCGCCATCTTCGGCATGATGGCCAAGATGGGCAAGCGGGACGCGGACCAGAATCGCAACAAGGCCAGCCGCGTGTATGTATCCGATCCCTCCGGCACCGTGGAAAACCTGCTCAGGGCTGATCCCAAGCGGTTCGAGCTGGTAGGCAGGCCTGCGGGCGATGGCAAGCAGGCCATTCGGGATCAGAAGCTGGAGATGGTGCTGGAAGTGGACCCCAACGCCACCACTGCCCTGGAGAAGCACCAGACCTTCACCATCACCGCCAGCATGGACGAGAGTGAGCGGGCCTCGGAGATCGCCCTCAAGCGGTTGAAGGAGGTGCTGGAGCCCCAGGAGAAGACCTGGGTACAGGGACGGCTGTCGGCCCTGGGTGCCTCCAGCCAGCTGGCCGACCCGGTGAGGCTGGAAGTCAAGAATGCCGCCGACGCCGCACTGGAAATCGGCAAGGCCATGGGCAAATTCCTGCCCTACCTGCTGATGGTCATGATGTACACCGGCGCCATGCAGCATGGCATCTATGCCACTGCCGGTGAGAAGGAGCGCCACACCCTCCTGAGCCTCATGGCCACGCGGTTGCCTCGCAACCAGATCATCCTGGGGAAACTGCTCTACATATTCGCCATGGGGGTCATCGCCGCCCTGCTGAACCTGATCTCCATGGGCCTTTCCATCGCCTCCCTGGGAGGTGGGTCAACCAGTTCCATGCAGACCGCCGCCGCCATCGCCAACCCCATGACCCTAGGCCTGACTTTCCTGATCATGGTGCCCCTGGGGCTCTTCTTCTCGAACTTCATCCTGCTCATGGGCATCCAGGCCCGGAACACCATCGAGGCCGGCAGCGCCATCACGCCAGGCATCTTCCTGGTGGTTTTCCTGGGGGTGTTCACCATGGCCCCTGGCGTGGACAAGATGGCCTTCCTGTCCTACATCCCCGTGGTGAATGTCTGTCTGGCCCTGCGCAAGCTCTTCAGCCAGCAGTTCAGCTTTCTCGAGTACCTGATCGCCTTCACCATGACGGTGGGGCTCGCCGGTCTCATGACCCTGGTCTCCACCCGCGTGCTCACCCCGCTCCAGGCCGTGGTGTGGGCGGCCTTTTTCAACTTCGTGGCCGCCTTCGGCTTCGGCGTGAACGTGGCCCGCACGGTGGGCAAGGGCGTGGTCGAGGCCAACATCGTCGACCAGTGGATGATCC
>JBBIHT010000369.1:0-2224 GCA_037446845.1 Geothrix sp.
CCCCTGCCCCACCCCGAGCATCCCGATCCCTACTCCGTGCACGAGCGACGGTGGCTGTACGACTCGCCCTGGATTCGCGTCCGGGAGGATCGGTTCAGTCATCGCCACGGCGCCCAGGGGCGCTATGCCGTCTGTGGGTTCCTGCGCACCGCCTGCGGGGTCCTGGCCCTGGATGACCAGGATCGTGTGGCTTTGGTGGGCCAATGGCGCTACCCCCTGGAGGCCTATTCCTGGGAGATTCCCGAGGGCGGAGGAGAGGCCACGGAAAGTCCCTTCGAGGCCATCCAGCGGGAGCTGGCAGAGGAAGCCGGGCTTGCCGCCAGGACCTGGGAACCCCTTTGCTTTTTCCATCCGAGCAATTCTTCCAGCGAGGAAGAAGCCTTCATTTTCCTGGCTACCGGGCTGACGGCGACCAGCGGCCACCAGCCCGAGGCCGATGAAGAGCTTCAACTGCACTGGGAGCCCTTCTCCCAGTGCCTGCAGCGGGCCCTGGGCGGAGAAATCACCGACAGCCTTACTGTGGTGGCACTCCTGGCTCTGCAGGCCAGACGAAGTGGGGTCCCCGGCCTCCTGGAGGCTGCCCTGTCGGAGCGGTTCTTCCAGCGCCCCCAGGAACACCCCAGCCCTGGCCGGGCCCGCTGGGCAACACTGGAGCGGCCATGATCCTGACCCTCCATCCAGATACTCCCCAGCCACGACATCTGGACCACATCGCAACCATCCTTCAGCAGGATGGCGTCATCGCCTACCCCACGGACACGCTGTTCGGCCTGGGCTGCCTCATCTCCCGGAAGAAGGCGGTGGACCGCGTTCAGCAGATCAAGGGCCGCGATTCCAGGAAACCCCTCTCAATGCTGTGCGCGGACATGGAGATGCTCTGCCGCTACACACGGCACATTGATTCACCCATCTTCCGCCTGCTGAAACAGATGCTGCCGGGGCCCTACACGGTGCTGTTGCCCGCCAGCCGCGAGGTTCCCCGGTACCTCCAGAACAAGCAGAGCGTGGGCCTGCGCATTCCCGACCAGCCTTTCTGCCTGGCCCTGGCCCGCATGATGGGCGAGCCCATCCTGTCCACCAGCGTGGCCATCCCTGATCAACCCGTGCTGAACACCGCCTGGGAGATCGAGGAGGAGCAGGGCCACGCCCTGGATCTGGTGGTGGACTGCGGCCAGCCCATGGGCATCCCGAGCACCATCGTGGACCTCTCGGGCGAGGACCCGATCCTGCTGCGCGAAGGGGCCGGCGCATGGCCGCTCTGAATCAATCCATGCGGTAGTGACAGCCCCGGCTTTCGGGATTCTGCAGGGCCGCGTTGAGGATCAGCCGAGCGCAGAGCAGGCCGCTCCTCAACTCCAGCAGGTTCCGGCTGAGTCTGGCCTCGTGGTAGAACCGCTCGATGCGGTGGGCCAGGTAGTGGAGATCCGCCTTGGCGCGATGCAAGCGGGCTTCCGTCCGGATGATGCCCGCGTAGTTCCAGAGGGTGCTGCGGATGAGGCCCCAGTCCTGCTCGATGAGCAGGGGATCCGTTTCCTGGGGGGAGGCTGGCATGCGCCAGGGCGCCAGGTCGTCCAGGCGCATGGTGGCGGCTCCTTCCAGGTCCCGCACGGCGGCCTCGGCCCCGCGAAACCCCCACAGCAGGCCTTCCAGGAGGCTGGTGGAGGCCAGGCGGTTGGCCCCGTGCAGGCCGGTGCAGGACACCTCCCCGGCCGCGAACAGGCCAGGCAGGCTGGTGCGGGCTTCCAGGTCCACCAGGACACCCCCGCAGAAATAGTGGGCAGCCGGCACCACGGGAATGGGCTGGCGAAGGGGATCCAGCCCCTCGGCGCGACAGGCGGCCATTACCGTCGGGAAGTGGGATTCCAGATCGAGCTTCGCCGCCACTGGAGCCAGATCCAGATACACATGGCTCTCGCCACTGGCGGCCATCTCCTGGAAGATGGCGCGGCTCACCACATCCCGGGGGGCCAGCTCCATCTGATCCGGGGCGTACTGGGCCATGAATCGGACGCCTTTGCGGTTGACCAGCTGGGCGCCCTCGCCGCGCAGGGCCTCCGTCAGGAGTGTCCTGGGCTTGCCCGGCACATAAATGGCGGTGGGGTGGAACTGCTCGTACTCGCAGTTCACCACCCGGGCACTGGCCCTGTAGGCGGCGGCCAACCCATCGCCCGTCGCGCTGGGCGGGTTGGTGGTGTGCAGGTAGAGGTAGCCCAGGCCCCCCGTG
>JBBIHT010000370.1:0-2209 GCA_037446845.1 Geothrix sp.
CATGGTGGCGGCGAGGGGCGCACTTCCGGTGGTCGGCACCCGGTCACTCCTTGGGGCCAGCCCACCCGTGGCCACAAGACCCGGAGCAACCGCCGGACCGACAAGTTCATCGTCAAGCGGATCAACTAGGAGAGGTAGTCAAAATGGCTCGTTCACTCAAGAAAGGCCCATTCATCGACGGCCACCTCCTGAAGAAGGTGGAGACCGCCCAGGCCGCCAACGACAAGCGCGTGATCAAGACCTGGTCGCGCCGGTCCACGGTGGTTCCGCAGATGATCGGGCTGACCCTGGCCGTCCACAACGGCAACAAGTTCATTCCTGTGTATGTCACTGAAAACATGATCGGCCACAAGCTTGGCGAATTCTCCCTGACTCGCACCTTCAAGGGACACGCCGGCAAGACTGATTCCAAGGCGAAGGGGAAATAACGATGGCTGATATCGTTTCCACCGCCACAGTTCGGCACCTGCGCGGTTCCGCCCAGAAGGCCCGCCTCGTTGTGGACCTGATCCGGGGCAAGCATGTGGGCGAGGCCCAGTGGGTGCTAGCCCAGGCCAAGAAATATGCCGCCGACCCCATCCGCAAGCTGCTGGATTCCGCCGTGGCCAACGCCCTGGACAAGAACCCTTCCGTCAATCCCGACCAGTTGCTGGTGAAGGCGGCCTTCGTGGATGAAGGCTTCCGCATGAAGCGCGTCCGTCCTGCACCCATGGGCCGCGCCTATCGGGTTCAGAAGCGCACCTGCCATATCACCATCCAGCTCGCATCCGCGGCCGGGGAGGAGTAGTCATGGGTCAGAAGGTTCACCCGTACGGGTTCCGCCTCGTCTTCCAGAAGAACTGGCACAGCAAGTGGTTCGCCAAGCGAGACTACTCCAAGCTGTTGCACGAGGACATCAAGCTCCGCCGCGAACTGAAGAAGCAGCTGCACAGTCTCAACGCCATGATCTCGAAGATTGATATCGAGCGCGCGGCGGACAAGGTGATTGTTCGCATCTATACGGCCCGCCCCGGCATCGTCATCGGCCGCAAGGGCGCCGAGATTGACAAGCTGAGGGAGGATCTCCAGAAGCGCCTCAATCGTCCGGTCTCCGTGGATATTCAGGAAATCAAGAAGCCCGAGGTGGATGCCCAGCTCGTAGCCGAGGGTGTGGCCCAGCAGCTGGAACGGCGCATCGCCTTCCGCCGAGCCATGCGCAAGGCCGAGGAAGCCGCGATCCGCTTCGGCGCAAAGGGCTTCAAGATCAAGGTGGCCGGTCGCCTGAACGGTGCCGAGATTGCCCGGACGGAGGATTACCTTTCCGGCCAGATGCCCCTGCAGACCCTTCGCGCAGGTGTTGATTATGGTTTTGCCGAAGCCCACACGACCTACGGGATCATCGGCATCAAGGTTTGGGTGAACCTGGGCGACCAGGTGGCCGAAACCGTGAAGCGCTGAGGTGAATCCATGTTGATGCCGAAGAAAGTCAAGAACCGCAAAGTCCAGAAGGGTCGCACCCGCGGTGTGGCCACTCGAGGCAACGAGCTCGCCTTTGGGGACTACGGGCTGAAGGCGATCGAGCACTGCTGGCTCACCAATCGCGAGATCGAGGCGGCCCGTATCGCCATGACCCGCCACATCAAGCGCGGCGGCAAGATCTGGATCCGCATTTTCCCCGATCGTCCTACCACCTCGAAGCCTGCTGAAACCCGCATGGGCAGTGGCAAGGGGGCTCCCGATGGCTGGGTTGCGGTGATTCGTCCCGGGCGCATCCTCTTCGAGATGGAGGGCGTCACCGAGGAAACCGCTCGTGAGGCCCTGTGCCTAGCCCAGATGAAGCTGTCCGTGGCGTCCGAGTTCGTCAGCCGCACGCCGCCGGAGGAGTGAGAGCCATGACCAAGAAGAACCCCTTTTCCGAGTTGACCGGCAAGAGCGTGGAGGAGCTGGCGCAGCTGGAGGCCGAATTGGCAGCCAAGCGCTTCACCCTCCGGTTCCAGCACGCTGTGGGCCAGGTGGAGAACACCAGCGAGATTCGCAAGACTCGCCGGGAACTCGCCCGAGTCAAGTCCGCCCTGGCCACCAAGCTGGCCACGAAGCTGGCCTAGGAGATCCCATGAGCCTCGAAACCAAGATGACTCGTAACGGCGTGGTGGTCTCCAACAAGGCCGACAAGACGGTGGTGGTGAAGGTGGAGCGCAAGTTCCAGCACCCCCTCTACCACCGCACCGTC
>JBBIHT010000371.1:0-2206 GCA_037446845.1 Geothrix sp.
GGGTTCGCCTGCCGCCATTCTGGCCCTGGCCTCGCCATTCAGGGCGAAGATGGGGTCGTCCGCGGGAAAGGCTCGACGGGTGGGGAGCAGTTGCGGGGTCATGGCGTTCAAGTATGGGTCATGCCCCATGCTGCCACCCAGGCATCCGGGCGAAGCGTGGTCCAATGGCTGCTGTGCCCACCCCGGAGTCCCCATGATTCTCTCCTTCCAAGGCATGGTTCCCAGCCTCGGCGCCCGGGTATTCATCCCGGAGAGCGCCCTGGTGCTTGGGGATGTCACCATCGGCGACGACGCCAGCATCTGGTTCAATTGCGCCATCCGGGGCGATGTGAACTGGATCCGCATCGGGGCGCGCACCAATATCCAGGATGCCTGCTGCCTGCATGTCACCAACGGGAAGTGGCCACTGCACATCGAGGAAGAGGTGAGCATCGCGCACAATGTGATGCTGCACGGCTGCACCATCCGGAAGAACGCGCTCATCGGCATGAGCACCACCATCATGGATGGCGCCGAGATCGGCGAGGGCTGCCTCGTGGCGGCCGGCAGCCTGGTGCGCGAAGGGTTCAAGGCGCCAGCCCACAGCCTGGTGGCCGGCTGGCCCGCCGTGGTGAAGGGGCCCCTCAGCGAAGCCCAGCAACAGCTCGTGGCCAGCGTCTGGACCCGTTATGTGCGCTACAAGGAGGCCTATTTCGCTGACGGCTGGCCCCTGGCCCAGGCGCCTGTCATCCCTGACCCTCGGCCCGGTTTCGCCCAGGGGCATCCCTGCCCCTAAGGCATAAACCCCTCCCTCCCCTTGACCGCCTGGGCTAGACTCTCGGAATCATGACCCCCTTGCTGATCCTCCGTATCCACGCTGATCTGCGCCTTGGGCTGGGCCATGTGGCCCGGGCCCTGGCCATCCAGGAGGCCTGGCGCGCCCTTGGGGGCCAGGCCTGCCTGGCGGTCTCGGGCGACGAGCGCGCCCGGCGCGTGGGCGGCGGCACCCATCCTTTCCTCGATCAGCCGCTGGCCTGCGAGGCCTGCTACCTGGGCGAGGATCTTCAAGCACCCATGCCTCCTGAACTCAAGGCCCGGGGCACCGTGGTGCTGGTGGACCAGTGGGATATCAGCAGCCCTTTCATCCAGGCCCTGCGGCCCCTGAAGGTGGCCGTACTGGAAGATGACACCGACGCCCACGAAACCGCCGACCTGCTGTTCCAGCCCTACCTGGAAGGCGTCCGCTGGCCGGACCATCCGGTCAGGGTGGTGGAAGGCCGGAAAGTCCGTCCCTTCGAGACCAAATCGGGCGCCTGCCGCGTGCTCCGGGGATCCTCCTTCATCGTGGTGGACAAGGCCGCCCTGGACCTGCGTCCCAAGCGGGTTCCCCTCCAGGCCCTGTCCGTGCACAAGCTGCTGGTGACCTTCGGGGGCAGTGACGGGCCCAACCTGGCCCAGCGGGCCTTCGACACCCTGGCCCTCCTTGCGAAGGAGGATCTCTGGCGCGGCACCTGCACCCTGCTGGCCCCCAACGGCATCCGGGGCGTCCCCTTCCCGGGTTGCACCGTGACCCAGGGCCTGCCCAGCCTGACCCGGCATCTCCAGAGCTTTGACGCCATCTGGTGCTCGGCGGGCGTCACCCTGGCCGAGGCCCTCTGCCTGGGGGTTCCTGCCGCCGTTTGGGCCCAGAATGAGCGCCAGCACGGCATCCTGGCGGACCTGGCCCTGGCCAACGGCTGTTTCGACCTGGGCCTGGGCCCGGAGGCGGATCCCACCATGACCCGCGAGGCCCTGGCCCAGTGGCTGGGCCCGGAGGGCCAGGACAACCGGCAGGAGCAGGTGAAGGATGGCCTGGCGCTCGTGGATGGCATGGCGGCCTCACGCATGGCCCAGGAACTCTGGCGACTGGCGGGAATCGGAGCTTGACCCTCCCACCCGCCAGCGATAAGCTTTTCCTTCTGTGGATTCGGCCCCCCTGCGGAGCCCTTTCCCAGAACGATCCCGATTCCGGAGCAGGCCATGAGCACTTACTTCCCCAAAGCCAATGATCTCAAGCGCCAGTGGTTCCTGGTGGACGCCACGGGTCTCTCCGTCGGGCGCATCTCCACCGCCGTGGCCGATGTGCTGTCCGGCAAGAACAAGCCCACCTGGACACCCTTCCTCGACACTGGCGACCATGTAATCGTCATCAATGCCGAGAAGGCCGTCCTCACCGGCAAGAAGGGCG
>JBBIHT010000372.1:0-2205 GCA_037446845.1 Geothrix sp.
CCTGGCCCTGGATTTTCTCAAGAGCAATGGGGATGCCCGTCTCGTTGCAAGCCCCAATGTGCGCGTGTCCTCGGGTGAATCCGGCGAAGTCAACATCGGCGAGAAGATTTCCACCACCCAGAGCCAACTGTCCCTGCCCACCACCGGCGCGGCCGGGGCCGCCAGCGCCTCGTCCCTGCTGGGCGGCGTGGGCCAGACCTCCTTCTCCTACGAGGATGTGGGCGTCAAGATCAAGGTCGAGCCCAGGGTGCATCACAACGGCGAGATCACCCTGAAGATTGACAGCCTCGTCACCACGCTGAAATCCGGTTCGACTCCTGGCCGTCCCGACCTGGGCAAGCGCGAGATCAAGACCTCGGCCCGCCTGCGGGACGGGGAGACGGCCATCTTCGGTGGCCTGCTGAAGGACGAAGAGCAGAAGAGCCTCCAGGGCATCTGGGGCCTGGCGGACATCCCCCTGGTGGGACGGCTCTTCGGCAACACGCGGAACAACAAGGCCAAGACCGATGTGATCCTCACCATCCGCGCAGTCCTGGTTCGAAGGCCGGTCCTCACCGAACAGGACCTGGCACCCTTCAACCCCGAGGAGGCCAGGTCCAAGTCGGGCCCATTCGGTGCGAGGAAAGGAGAGCCTGCGCATCCCGTTGGGCCGGATGCGGCCCAGCCGCCCGTGCAATCCTCACCGGCCAACAACCCGGCCACGGCTCCTTCACCCACCGCTGCCAAGCCCGCGGCAGCTCCCTCCGATGCCATTCAGGAAAAGCAACCCGGCACGCCGGAACCCCCAGTCACCCCCGCAGCGATCCCCGCGCCCTCTGATCTGGTCATCTTCATGTCTCCCGTGGCGGCTGACATCAAGGCCGGCGAGCGTGTGCGGATCACCCTGACCGTGAGCGGAGGCCAGGGGCTCAGCAGTGGCAGCCTCGAGCTGCGCCTGCCTCCGGGGTTGCGTCTGCAGTCGGCGGCGCCCGGCGACTTCATCACCGCCGAAGGCGGCACTTTTGAGCAGTTCCCCGGGAAGGACGGTGCCCTGAAGCTGGTCTTCAAGCGCAATGCCACCGGCATGGACAGCGGCCCCCTGGCCATCCTCGACCTGGAGGGGCTCACCGCAGGGAATGCACCTGTGCTGATCCAGAGCGGGCAGTTCATGGCGGGCACCAACCCAGTCTCGGGGCGGTGGTCCAATGCCCTCGTGACGGTGCAGTGAGCCGCCAAGGCGGTTTCACCCTCATGGAGCTGGTGGTCACCGCCACGGTGCTTCTCATCCTGGCCTCCGCGGTGGTCCCCCTGGCTCGCAACGGCCTCAAGCGCCAGCAGGAGATCGAACTGCGGCGCTGCCTGCGGGAGATGCGGCTGGCCATAGATGACTACAAGAAGCAAGCCGAGCAGCAGAAGATCAAGGCCCCGCCAGCTGATGCCAATTTCTACCCCGAAAGCCTCGAGGTCCTGGTGGAAGGTGTCCCGGCCACAGGTTCCGTCAATCGCAAGATCCGGTTTCTGCGCCGCATTCCCGTGGACCCCATCACCGGCAAGGTGGAGTGGGGGCTGCGCAATTCCAGCGACGATGCCAACAGCACCAGTTGGGGCGGCTCCCATGTCTACGATGTGTACAGCCTCTCCCAGGGTACCGGCATGAACGGCATCCCCTACCGGGAGTGGTGAGAAACGATCTTGCCTGGGCTGCCCAACCGCGCTAGGCTTGGTGTTCGGCTTATCCGAGACCTGCGGGAATCGGAAGGCTCTTTCAAGCGGATATGGCGGAATTGGTAGACGCGCTAGTTTCAGGTACTAGTGTTCACAAGACATGGGGGTTCGAGTCCCTCTATCCGCACCATTCATCGGTTGACGCCGAGGCGTGGTGAAGTCAGACAAGGCACCTGGCCTCCACCAGGTTCGACCTTCCTTCGGTGCGGGACTGCGGGAACGGTGACGGGAGCGACCCCCGAAAAGGAGCCACCATGGCCCTGAATGTGGAACAGAAGAAGATCATCATTGACGACTACAAGCAGCATGAGTCGGACACGGGTTCCCCCGAGGTGCAGGTGGCGATCCTCACCAAGCGCATCAACGATCTCACCGAGCATTTCAAGATCCACGCCAAGGACTACCACAGCCGGCGTGGCTTGATGATCATGGTGGGCACCCGCCGTCGCCTGCTGGATTACCTCAAGCGGAAGAGCAAGGACCGCTACGCAACCCTCATCG
>JBBIHT010000373.1:0-2204 GCA_037446845.1 Geothrix sp.
GGTGATCCTGCCGGTGCTTCCCGTGCCCGCGGCCGTGCCCGCGAGCCTGCCGGGGCTGGTGGGCCTGATGGCTTCCGAGCTGGCGATCGGGCTGCTGCTGGGCACCGTGGTGGCCTGGATCCTGGAGGCGGTCGCGTTTGCGGGGACGCTGATGGACACCCAGATGGGGTTCTCCTTCGTCCAGTTCCTGGACCCCGCCACGTCCCAGAGCGCCTCGGTCTCGGGATCGCTGATGATGCAGATGGCGGCGCTGATGGTCTTCATCACGGGCCTCCATCACCAGATGATCCTCGCCCTGGTGGACAGCTACCGGGTGGCCCCGATGGGGCAGGGCGTTCCGCTCCAGGCCACGGGGCTCGTCATCCTGATCGGCCAGCTGCTGGCCAAGGGTTTCCAGCTGGCCTTCCCCGTACTGGCGGTGCTCTTCCTCATGGACCTGGTGCTGGGGATCTCGGGCAAGTTCATGCCTCAGTTGCAGCTGCTCCAGCTCAGCTTTCCCCTCAAGATCGCCCTGGGGATGGTCATCCTGAGATTTTTGCTGCGGCAGTTCAGCACCTGGCTCACACCCATGCTGGAGGCGGCCCCGCGGCTCACTCTGAAACTGCTGGGGGGCTGAGGTGGCCCAGGATCCTGCGCGCACTGAAAAGGCGACCCCCAAACGACGCCAAAAGGCCCGTGACGAGGGCTCTGTTCCCCGCAGCCCTGATTTCGATGGGGCCATCCTTCTCTGGGGCAACCTCTTCTTGTTCATGGGCCTGGGGGGGGCGACCGTGGCCCTGCTCACCCGACAGGTGGCCCATTTCCTGACCCGGGCCCTCCCGGATGCCCTCAGTGAGGCTGGCCGGGCCACCCTCCTGGGCGAGGTGATGCTCATCAGCGGCAAGGTCCTCCTGCCGTTCCTCGTCATGAACCTGCTCCTGGCCCTCGCCACGGGCTTTGCCCAGCGCGGCTTCTCCTTCAGCACCAAGCCTCTCGCGCTCAAGTTCGATCGGCTCAACCCGGCACAGGGCTTCCAGCGCCTCTTCTCCAGCCGGGCACTCATGGACCTTTTCAAGAGCCTAGCCAAGTTCGCCCTGTTGGCCTGGGTGGCCTATGCGGTCCTTGCACCCCGCGTCCCGGCGCTGCTCGATACCCTCAAGCTGCCCCTCGCTGCGTCCATGGGCCTGTTCCAGGAAGCCCTGTTCGCCCTCTACCGGAATGTGATGGTGGCCATGCTCCTCCTGGCGGTGGCGGACTTCGCCTGGCAAAGATCCTCATGGGAGAAAAGCATCCGCATGACCAAGCAGGAGATCAAGGACGAGGCGAAGGACGCAGACGGGGCCCCTGAAATCAAGCAGAAGCAGAAAGCCATCATGCAGGCGGCGGCCCGCCGGCGCATGCTGGCCGAGGTGCCCAAGGCCACGGTGGTGGTGACCAACCCCACCCATGTGGCGGTGGCCCTGCGCTACGACGAGAAAACCCTGGCACCCGTCTGCGTGGCGAAGGGCCTCGATCACCTGGCCCTGAAAATCCGAGAGCGCGCCCGGCAGACCGGGGTTCCCATCCTGGAGCGGCCGGAGGTGGCCCGCGCGCTCTACCGGGTGACCGAGATGGACAAGCCCATCCCGCGAGAGCTGTATCAGGCCGTGGCCCAAGTCCTGGCCTTTGTCTACCGCCTGCGGGGTGCGGCGTGAGGTGGGTGGAGTTCCCCGGACCGTGTGCCGAGAGGGTATTGTTAGCCCAGCCAGAGGATTTCCCTTGACCCGTCCCATCGTCCCCCCCCACCTGCCTTCCCCTAGCCTGTTGCTGGTGGACGATGACCCCATGCCCCGGGAAACCCTGTCCACCCTCTTGCTGGGTGAAGGCTTCCAGGTGGTCACCGCCGCCACGGGAGAGGAGGCGGAAAAGTGCCTCAAGGATGCCCATCCTCCCTTCGACCTGGTGATCACGGATCTGGTGATGCCTGGCAAGACCGGCATGGATGTGCTGAAATGCGCCCTGCACGCAAACCCCAGCTGCACGGTCCTGGTGCTGACCGGTTTCGGGAGTGTGCGGGAGGCCACGGACGCCATGGAAATGGGCGCCTTCGACTTTGTGACCAAGCCCATGCAGATTGACCAATTCCGCAACACCCTCAGGCGCCTCGTGGAACGGCGCACGCTGACCCACGAGCGGGACGAATTGCGGGCCAAGGTCAAGGCCCTCTCGGAGCGTATCGAGGGCCT
>JBBIHT010000374.1:0-2184 GCA_037446845.1 Geothrix sp.
CTCCTCATTCTTGAGGATGATCCTCCTGATATTGCCCTGGCGGAGCAGGTCCTTCACGGTGTCCAGCACCTTGCCGCCGTCCATCCGGAAGGTTTCGGTGCGGGTGCCGTTCGAGGTGGAGTCGGTGGTCATGGTGCCTCCGGGGGGATGGGCTAGGCGCGGATCAGCAGATGGCGGGCCAGCCAGGCCTGCAGGCGGCCCAGGGCCAGGGCCAGGTGAAGGGTCAGGGGCAGGATCGTGCCTCCCGCCAGGGCGCATACCGTCAGAGCGAAGGCGGGGCTCCCGGTGAAGCCTGTCCATTCGCACCCATCCACGGTGAAGGCGCCGCCAAGGTGGAGCAGATGGGCGACGGGCAGGGCCAGCAGGCTCAGGCCCAGGGTGAGGCCCACAAGCATCAGCACGAAGCCCAGGATGCCCGTGGGCAGTTTCAGCAGGAGGTAGACCAGGCTGGTCCAGGTGTGGCGGTCCAGGCAGAGAGCCTTCAGGCGGGCGACCCAGCCTTCCCCCGCGGGGAGCCAATGGGGCGTGCCCTGGGGCGGGCCCGCCACCAGCTCCCGGATCAGCCATAATTCGCCCAGGGCCAGGGCGCGGGCACCCAGCAGGAAAGCCAGGGCCACGGGGATGCCCAGAACCAGGACGGCCAGGCCGAGGCTCAGGGACACCCCCACCAGGACGAAGGTGAAGGCGAAGAGGCCCGTGGCCAGGGAAAGCAGCAGGTAGAGGGCGGTGCTGTAGGCCTTCGGGGTGGCGAGGACTTCGAAAAAGGCCGGGTGGACATCCTCTGGCAAGGGCATGTCGGCTCCTCTCGATGCCAGGGTAGGAGGCGCTGGGTCAGGCGGGCGAGGGGGATCGGCGAATGCAGGAAACCAGCCGGTGGATGGTCCTCAAAGGCTCCGCTTCAGCACCTGCGTGCCCAGATTGGACACGCGGTAGTGGCCCACCTCCCGTTCCTGGACCAGCCCCTGCCTTTCCAGGTAGCCGAGATCCGCCTCCGCCGCGCCGGCCTTCACCAGATGAGCCCGTGCCACATCCGGGTGCTGGGCCACCAGCCGCAGGAGCAGCAGCTGGCGCGCTGAGATGGGATCGGGCACGGCGGCTCCTGGCAAGCGATCAGTAGCTGATGGCCCGGCGGTAGCTGGGGCGGTGGATATCGGTGACCTGGACCGTGAGGCTGCAACGCATCCCCGCCATGGTGTTGGGGAAGGCCGCCAGCAGCAGGGGCAGGAGCGCCTCACTGAGCTGGGCCTTCACTTCGTCGCTGCGCCCGTCCAGGATCTGCAGGTTCAGGGTGACGAAGGCCTGGTCTGGAGCGCCATCCCCGATGAGGAAGGCGGAGTGCTGGATCACCCGGCTTTTGATATCGGCCTCGGTGAATAACCCAGTGGCCACCAGCCGCCCGTTGACGGCGCGCAGCAGGGCGGACCAATCCGGCTGATCCAGCAGGTTGTCCGAGGCTTCGAGGATGCAGTGGGGCATGCGCCAGTCTAGCGCAGGCGAAGGCCTCAGGCTCGCGGGGGCCCTCCTTCATCCTCTTCGGACTTCTCGGCCCCTTGGCTGAAACGCTGGGCCCGCAGGTGGAAATCGTCCTTGAAGGTGTGGCGCACCGGCGGCAGGGGAGCGGCCTCGGCCTTCCGTTTGGCCTGGCGAACCCGCCAGAGCCCCCAGGCAGCGGGGAGCAGCAGGAGGAAGGGATACTCCAGCAGCAGGCGCAGCAGGGAGAGGCGGAACTGGGTCGGGCGCAGACCATCGGCATACCAGGCATCGAGCATCCAAACCTCATCGCCTGGGTGGAGTTCGGCGGCCTCCTGCTTGGCGAGGCGCAGGACCCGCTCGGATGTGCCGGCCTTCACCGTGAGGAAATCCGTGAGCTGGCTGTCCGCATCCCGATCCACGCTCTGCACGGTCACCTGGGCAAGGCCTGGCCGCTGCAGGTGGCAGAAGGGGTTCAGGGCCAACAGGAACCCCTGCACCAGCAGGATCCACAGCACCGCCACCACCAGCGACCAGAGGGCGATGAGGGCGGACCAGCGATAGGCGGGACGGGCGAGGAGCGACATGGTGGCGGGGTTCCCGGGGCCAGGTGAGGGGGATCAGCCCAGCGGTTCCTCATGCTTGCAGGCGGGGCACACCAGCACCTGGATGGGGTCCTTGCCGCGGGGCTTCTTGGTTTTTTCGCCCATGGTG
>JBBIHT010000375.1:0-2166 GCA_037446845.1 Geothrix sp.
CATGGTGCCCAGAAGCTCCTCCAGGAACTCGCAGGTCTCCTTGCTGTCATCCACCACCAGCACTCGGGCCATGGGCACCCCCACCCAAGAAGGTATCCCAAACCACCCTGTTCCCGGCCAGAGGGTGGGGGTATGCTCAGGCCACCTTTTCTCGGAGATATCCCATGAGAGTGCTTCGACTGCCTGCCCTTTTCGCGCTCCTCGGTGCCATCAGCCTGCTGGCTGGCGACCTCACCATCACCAGCCAGGTCACCGGGAAAGGGGCCTTCGCCAAGGATGGCACCCAGGTCCAGCTATTCAGCCCCACCCGCATGCGCATCAACCACAGCACCTCCCAGACCGACAGCATGGTGGACTACGGCAAGGGAGTCATCTACGCCATTGATCACAAAAAGAAGAGCATCACCCACATGAGTTTCCAGGATATGCAGGAAGCCATGGAGGCCATGGAACAGCAGATGGCCGGCATGCCCGAGTTCGTGACCAAGATGATGTTCGGGGATGTTTCCGACATCAAGGTGGAGCCCCTGGGGGAAGAAAAAATTTTGGGAAGGACCTGCCGGAAGGTGCGCATCCATCTCGGCAAGATGGTGCAGGAAATCAGCGCGGACCCCTCCCTCCAGTTCCCCATCAAGGACTACGCCAAGGCCATGACCATGCTGAACCGCACCCCTGGACAGATGGGCGTGCTGTTCCGCCGCGTGTACGAGGAGACTGCCCGACTCAAGGGAGTGCCGCTGAAAACCCATATCTCCGGCCTCATGGGCATGGATGTCACCACCGTGGCCACGGCCATCTCGGCGGCGCCCATCGCCGCCAGCGCCTGGGCGCTTCCCGACGGTTATGCCCAGCGGGACGGTGGAAAAGAGCTGAAGGAGGCCATGAAGAAAGGCCGCTAGAGTGATAGGGGCCCCTGGGGCCCTTTCGCTGGACTCCTCATGAGCGCGCAACCCTCCTTCGATGATGGCCTCGACCGCCTGGAGGCCCTGGTCCAGCAGTTGGAGTCCGGCTCTCTCAGCCTGGAGGATGCCCTGCTTCGTTTCGAGGAGGGTGTGCAGCTGAGCCAGTCGCTGCAGAAGCAGTTGGCCGAGGCCCAGCGCAAGGTCGAGGTGCTGAAAGCGGGCCTGGGTGGTGAGTATCGAGCCGAGCCCTTCGGGGATGCCAGGGACGCCCAGTGAACGATCCGAAGCAGACCGTCCAGGCCGATCTCGAGCGACTGCTGCCCCTGCTTCAGGCGGTCCTCACCAGCCCGTTCCAGGATGGCGAGGCCGCGCGCCTGGGGGAGGCCGCCCGCTACAGCCTGGAGGCCGGGGGCAAGCGGGTGCGCCCGGTGCTTTGCCTGCTGGCCGCCGAAGCCGTGGGCGGAACGGACGAACAGGCCTTGCCAGGAGCCCTGGCCCTGGAATACATCCACACCTATTCCCTCATCCACGACGACCTGCCCGCCATGGATGACGATGATCTCCGGCGGGGGCGCCCCACCAATCACAAAGTCTTTGGCGAAGGCCACGCCATCCTGGCCGGGGATGCGCTGCTGACCGAGGCATTCGGCGTCCTGGCCTCGAGCAACCTGGATCCCAGCCGGCGGGCCGAGGCCCTGGTCCTGCTCGCCCAGGCAGCCGGATGGCGCGGCATGGCAGGCGGGCAAGCCCTGGATCTGGAGGGAGAAAAGCTCTCTTCCTACGACCTGGATCACCTTCGCCTGATCCACCGCCTCAAAACCGGCGCCCTGCTCCGGGCCTCCCTCGAAATCGGTGCCGTGCTGGGCGGTGCGACTCCGGCCGATCGCCTCGCCCTGCGGGCCTACGGCGAAGCCATTGGCCTGGCCTTCCAGATCCAGGACGACATCCTGGACACGACCGCCACCGAGCGCGCCATGGGCAAGCGTACCGGAAAGGATGCCGCCAAGGGTAAGATCACCTACCCATCTCTCCTGGGCCTCGAGGGCGCCCGCCAGGCCCTCAACGCCGCCACCGAGACCGCCCTATGTCATCTAGCCTCCCTACCCAACCGGCATTCCTTGGCAGCCTGGGCGTTGTACCTGGCGCAGCGGGCCAAGTAGGAAGCCGCGTGACCGCCCCCCTGAGCCCCTATCCCCTGCTCGATTCGTTGGCTGCCCCCCAGCAGATTCGTCATTTCTCCCCCGCCCAGCTCGAACAACTGGCC
>JBBIHT010000376.1:0-2163 GCA_037446845.1 Geothrix sp.
CGCCCGCGCCGGGGAAGTCGCCCAGGGCGTGGGCTACTCAGCCGCCGAACTGGCGACCCTCCCGGATGGGGCCAATCTGGGGTTGTCCTGTGGGAACCCCACGGCCCTGGCGGGCCTTCAACCGGGCGAGGTCGTTCTCGATCTGGGTAGTGGCGCAGGACTGGATGTGTTCCTGGCGGCCCAGCGGGTTGGGCCCTCGGGCCAGGCCATCGGTGTGGACATGACCCGCGAGATGGTGGCCAAGGCCCGGCAGAACGCGGTGGCGTTCCGCCGCCGCACCGGACTGGACAATGTGGTGTTCCATCTCGGCGAGATCGAGGCGATTCCCCTGCCGGACGCCTCGGTGGATGTGGTGCTGTCCAACTGCGTGTTGAACCTGAGCCCCGACCAGGGGCGCGTGTGGAAGGAGATCGCCCGGGTGTTGAAACCTGGAGGCCGGGTGTCCATCTCCGACATGGTGCTCCTGAGGCCCCTGCCGGCAGCCCTGAAGGCGAGCGTGGAAGCTCTGGTGGGTTGCATCGCGGGGGCCGTGCTGGTGGATGACCTGCGTGCCATGGTGGCCGCCGCGGGCCTCCAGGACCTGGCCTTGACGCCCAAGGGTGAATCCGTGGAGGCCATGCTCCCGGCAGAGGATCCCATGACCGCGCATCTCCTGGGGCTTCTCCCGCCCGGGGCGCGTCCCTCCGACTACATCACCAGCCTCATCATTTCTGCGAGCAGGTCATGACCCATGCAGCCCGAGGACTCTCTTTCCTGGATCGCTATCTCACCCTGTGGATCTTCCTGGCCATGGGGGTGGGGGTACTGCTGGGCTATGGTGCCCCCGGGTTCAACTGGGCCATCAACGCGTGGAATGTGGGCACCATCAGCCTGCCGCTGGCCGCGGGCCTGATCCTGATGATGTATCCGCCCCTGGCCAAGGTGAAATACGAAGAACTGCACCTGGTTTTCCACAACAAGAAGGTGCTGGGGCTGTCGCTGTACCAGAACTGGGTCATCGGGCCCCTGCTCATGTTTGGCCTGGCTGTGCTCTTCCTTCGGGACAAGCCGGAATACATGATCGGCCTCATCCTCATCGGCCTGGCTCGCTGCATCGCCATGGTCATCGTATGGAATGATCTGGCCAAGGGCGACACGGAGTACTGCGCCGGTCTCGTGGCCTTCAACGCCATCTTCCAGGTGCTGTTCTTCAGCGTGTATGCGTGGTTCTTTGCCACGGTGCTGCCTGCGAAGGTGGGCCTTGCGGGCGCCGTAGTGAACATAACCATCGGCCAGATCGCCCAGAGCGTCTTCATCTACCTGGGAATTCCCTTCATCGCGGGGTTCCTCACGCGGTTTGCCCTGGGCAAGATCAAGGGCCTCGACTGGTACCACCGCGTTTTCGTCCCGAAGGTCAGCCCCCTGACGCCCATTGCACTGCTCTTCACCATCATCGTGATGTTCAGCCTGAAGGGCGATGCCATCGTGAAGCTGCCCATGGATGTGCTGCGCATCGCCGCTCCGCTGCTGATCTATTTCGTCGTGATGTTCCTGGTGAGTTTCTGGCTGTCGAAAAAGACAGGGGCTTCCTACCCGCAAAGCGCGACCCTCAGCCTCACCGCCGCCTCCAACAACTTCGAGCTGGCCATTGCGGTGGCCGTGGCCACCTTCGGCATCGCCCATGGCGCGGCCTTCGCGGCGGTCATCGGGCCCCTGGTGGAAGTTCCCGTATTGATCGGTCTCGTTACCGTCTCCCTCTGGCTGAGGGGAAAGTGGTATCCGGGCGAAGGCGGGGCGGTTGCCGAGGCCGTCTGCGGCCCCCCGGTCGAACCTGACAGGAGGTGAGCCATGGCGCCCTCCATCCTGTTCCTCTGTGTGGCTAACAGCGCTCGCAGCCAATTGGCCGAGGGCCTGGCCCGGCAGATGCTCCCTGGATATCGCATCCAGAGCGCCGGAAGCCGTCCGGGGGGTGTGAACCCCATGGCCATCGAGGTGCTCGCGGAAGTGGGCATTGACGCCAGCGCCCAAACCTCCAAGAGCGTTCAGGAGATTGACCCCGCCACCGTGGGTCTGGTCATCACCCTCTGCGCCGAGGAGGTCTGTCCCCTCTTCCTGGGGAAGGCCGAGCGGCTCCACTGGCCCATTCCCGATCCGGCCAGTGAGGATCCCACCAGATCGGAAGAG
>JBBIHT010000377.1:0-2155 GCA_037446845.1 Geothrix sp.
GCCTATCCGGAACCTACCCCCCCTTGGGTGCATCCTATAGATTCGGAGCAAGGCATGGCTCAGTCCCCCCCCCCAGTCCCGTTCGGCAGCACGGAAGCCTTCCCGGGGGCCTTTGCCGAGTTGTACCCAAGGCTGGTCAGCTACAGCCGCCGCTATGGGGCCCATTTCCCCGAGGATATTGCCCAGGAGGCCTTTGTCATTCTCATGCAGCGGGAGGAGCCGGTGGATCATCCCACCGCCTTTCTCTATGGCACAGTACGGACCCTGTCGCTCACCGAGCGACGCCCCATGAAGAACCAGAACCTCAGCCTGGAGGTGGTCGCGGAACCGGGCCACCCAGGCGAGGCGGATGATCAGGTGCTGAATCAGGAGGTGCGGGAGCGGATGCGCGTGCTCTCGCCCACCTTCCGCGAGGCCTTGTGGCTCTTCGTGGTGGAGGGTCTATCCATCCGGGAGATCGCCGATATTCTCGCCATCCCCGAAGCCACTGTGAAGACCCGGATTTTCAGGGCGAAGGCCCAACTCAAGGATCAACTCAACCCCACCGGAGGCGTCCATGTCCTGGCCTGACCCCGCCCGTCGTTTTGAGCCCGCCGAAGATGTCGAGTTGCGGGCTGATCTGAGGGACCTGCTCGGTCTCGGCCCCGCCCCAGCAACCCGGGAAACCACCCCATCGCCCGAATTGGCCGCCCTGGCCGAGGACCTGCGGCGGGAAGCCCAGCGGCGTCGCCGCACGGCCCGGAGACGCCCTTCCTGGGGCCTCCTGGCGGCCGCGGCCCTGCCCCTGCTGGCCGCCGTGGCGGGGCTTGGCACCTGGGGTCTCCAGCAGAAGGCACGAGCCGATGTACTGGCGGCCAAGGCCCAGACCCAGGAAACCGAACTGTCCCGGCTCGCCTCCACCCACGCCGCCGAACTCGCCGCGGAGCGCCAGGCCAAGGAAACGGTTCAACAGAGGCTTCAGCTGGCCTCTCGTCTGCCCGGACGCCGCCCGACCGAGCCCTATCTGGTCATTCCCGTCGAGAAGCCCACCCGGATGCAGGGTGAGGATTACCAGCGGGTGAAGCAGAATCCCAGGTAGTCGGCACGGTCCTGGCTATTCAGGGGCAAGGTGTGCCCATGGCCAGTAACCCCCTCCTCCTGCTCATTCTGCTGCTCTCCGCCCTGGCCACGGTGCTGGCTGGCATGGGTGTCTTCAGCAACAGCCGCCCCCCGGACCCGCGCCTGAATGGACTGCTCAATGACCTGGACGACCTGAAGGGCATGTTGAGCCAGCTTCAGAAATCCGTCCTCCAGATGGAGCGCAAGCTGGAAAAGGAAATCCAGACCAACCGGAGCGAGACCCGGGAGGTGCTGGAGAAACTCGCCGAAACCATTGACCACCGGCTGAAGGACCTGGTCGGCTAGCGGTCCCTGAGCCGTAGTCACACAAGAACTTTGTCATTCTCCGAGCGGTCCGGCGAAAGGAGCCGTAAGGGACAACCGATCAATGCAAGGATGCTTCCATAACGGCTCCTGGGTTTCAGCCCACCGTCAACCGACCTGGGGTGTGCTGGTGGGCGACCAGCCCCGCTCGTTCAGCAGCTTCACGCCCTGGATGCGGGTGAGGCGGAAGGCCATCTCCTCCTGGTGGAGGTGGCAGAAGGCCAGCAGGTGATCTTCCTGGATGGTTCGGGGAGACACCCGGCGCAACTGTGTCCGATGGGCGGCGGGAGGCAGATAGGTGATCTCGACCATCAGGGTATGGCCAGCGGCGTAATCGAGGATGCGCTGCACCTCCTCCGCCAGTTGATCCTCGCCCCCGAGATGCAGCATGGGGATGCGCCGCTGCACTTCCTGGTAGAGGGAAGGGTCCTCGTCGTGGAGTCGCTGAAGGGCGCCGTGCACCATCTGCCGGACGGGCTCCAGATGGTGGTTCATGCCCTTCTCGTCCACGAAGGCGAGGGCCGCCATGGCCCAGAGGTACAGCTTCTCGTCGCCATCCAGACTCAGGGCCAGGAACCGGCCGGGTTTGGGCATGAACCCAGCCTGCTTGAGCAGGGAATGGGCATTGCCATTGCCGCGCACCTCCAGCACCGTGTCGGAAATCGAGGCCAGCTTCAGCGGAGAGAGCTCGGGACGGACCTTCAGCTCCGTGGCCAGATGGGCATCCCTGGCC
>JBBIHT010000378.1:0-2138 GCA_037446845.1 Geothrix sp.
AGCGTGCCTACGGCAGGATGCGCCAAAAGCTTCTAGCTCAACTCGGTGACCACAGGGGTTACTTCGATAACCTCAAGCGAACCTATTTTATGGAAGATGTGCTGCCGGGAACGGTCGATCGCTTTGGCGTGACCTATGAAAGGGTGCTCGACCGGCTGTCCAGGCTCTGATCAATCGCAGAACCGATTGGCTAGATGTCGTGTGCATCATGTGCGATCAAGGGCGGGAGGTTCAGATGTGCGGTCGGGTTGGGGTGAAGAAGGGCATCGAGGGCCTGGTGCTTGAGCACTTGGGGGCCACTGGTCCTGCCGAGGACTGGGCCGTTCCCAACCCAAATGTCTCCCCGACCAACGCCATACCCGGAATACGCTTGGTGGACGGCGTCCGAGTGGCCGCAAGTTACCTCTGGGGATTCCTTCCGCCAAATGCCCCCGGCAGGGCCTTCATCTCCCAATACTTCACGTTCAACGCCAGGGGCGACAAGGTCGCCACAGGCAGACTCTATGCAAAGGCATTCAAGAACCAGCGGTGCCTGATTGCAGTCAATGCCTGGTTCGAATGGCCAAAGGCTCCGGGAGCAAAAAGGGGTACCCCCTGCACGGTCTCACCATCCAGGGGAGACCTGTTCGTCTTCGCTGGCCTGTGGGGGCCCTGGTAGATGAGATTCTGGCGGATTTGAGCCTGCGAGTGGCAACCGCCCGATGAGCGCCAGCCGGAGACGCTCCGGGGGAGCGTCGAAGGCGGAACAGGCGCGAATCGCTGGCGGCAACGGTTCAAATCCTGCCCCCGCTACCAATCGAGACGAAGGCCGGAGCCGAGTGCTCCGGTCTTCGCGTACTCCCCAAAGAGCCAGGCAGGATTCGGGCCTGCGAGTGGGATCGCGGAGGCCCTCCGGTGGGAGGATCCGCTGCCCTGAGCCCACTGGTGAAGGGGAGCACGGTGCGGGGCGCTGGGCGTCCGATGGAGGGCCGGGAGCGGGATCCAGTTCAAATCACTACAGGGTGGGTTGGGCAGAACGGGCGTGCCCAGGCTTGGGGATTCATGCGGCCGGCCATGGCATGGGTGTTTCGGGCTCGATGCATCCCGGTTGTCTGGCTGGCCTCAACTCACCCGGTCGAGCAGGTGCGGTCCATCTCCCTTCACGGGTCCGACGGGGTAGGCCTCCATCCCGGAAGGGTCGCAGGGTGCCAGGAGCTGCTCCAGCCCTGCGGTGTCCTGGTTCCTGGGGTCCAGCCACGCCTCGAAGTCTCCTTCCGAAAGGATCACGGGCATTCGGTCATGGATCTCCTTCATCCTGGCGTTCGGCCCGGTGGTGATGATGGTGCAGGACTCCATCGCGCCATCTGCCGCCTCCCACAGGTCCCACAGTCCGGCGAAGTGGAAGATGCCCTCTGGATCGCTGGGCTGGATGAAATAGGGCTGCTTCGCCTTACCATCCCCGGCCTTCCACTCGTAGAAGCCGTCGCAGGGGATGAGGCAGCGGCGGCGCTGGAAGGGGGCACGGAACATCGGCTTCTCGGCCAGGGATTCCGCCCTGGCGTTGAAGGTCTGCCCGGGAAGCCGGGTCCCATCCTTCCACCAGGAGGGCACCAGCCCCCAGCGCATGAGGCTGGCGTCCCAGGCCCCGTCCCCTGCCCGGAACACGACGATGCCTGCGGTGGGGGCGAGGTTGAAGCTCGCGCGGAAGGCGGATGGAATGACGATCTTCCCATCCAGGGTCCAGGCCTTCTTCAGGGCACTCGCCACCATCCGACCGCACACAGCTGCCCTCCCTGGTCCAGTATCCCCTGGTGAACCCGGCGCGGGTGATCAGGGGCGCGGGTTCCTCGGCTCCAGGGCTGCACGGGCGCTGGCTGACTGGGCCGGGCACCTCTCGCAAGTCCCGCCGGAGGCTCCATGACATCCAGGGCCGGGCCGGAAGGAAGCAAGCGCTTCACGCAGGAAATGGGCGGCCGCGAGGCCGGCCAGCACCAGGACGATGAGGGCCTGGATACTCACGCAAACCCCAGGATGCGGCCCAGGGCCACGGTGGACCAGGCCAGCACCCAGCCCAGACCCAGGCCGTAGGCCACGGTGAAGCCCGCCCAACCCCAGGATCCCGCTTCGCGGCGGAGCATGGCCAGGGTGCCCAGGCAGGG
>JBBIHT010000379.1:0-2083 GCA_037446845.1 Geothrix sp.
TGCCTTGCCGCTTCGGCCTGGATGCTCTGCGAACGCCTTTTTGCGGGCTCCCTACATCCGGGCCTCGGCACCCCAGCCTGGGTTCTGTTGGCCATGGGCTTCAATGTGGCCTTCCGGCTCACCTGGCAGCACTACCGCCTGATCGGGTTCGGAGATGCTATCCGGATTGGCATCGCCACCCTGGGCATGGGCATCAGTGGCGTGCTCGCTGCCTGGGCCCTCCAAGCCCACCCTGGCGTGTTCAATATCGAGACAGCCCTGGCGGCCACACCGGCCACGGGGGCCTTCTGGATGGTGCTCCGGGGCGCCTTCCGGGCCTGGCACGAGCAGACAGGCCCGGTGATGCGGCCTTGTGAAGGACAGGTCCGCCACCGAACCCTGATCGTGGGCGCGGGGCGGGCGGGAATCCTCATTGCCCAGGAACTGAAGCGACATCCCGAACTGGGTGAAACCCTGGTGGGCTTCCTGGATGATGCCCTGGACAAACAGGGCATCTTCATCCAGGGCACGCCCGTCCTGGGCACTTCCCACTTGCTCAGGAGGGTTGTGCGGGAGCGATGCGTCAGCCGTGTGGTCCTTGCCATTCCGAGCGTTCCCGGCCCCGTCCTCCGCCGACTGCATGATTCCATCCGGGCCGTCGGCCTGGAGGTCAAGACCGTCCCCGGCCTCTTCGACCTGCTTGGCACTCAGGTCTGGAAACCGGAATTGCGGGATGTTTCCATCGAGGATCTGCTTCGCCGGGACTCCATCCAGCTGGACCAGGGCTCCCTGAACCAGTTGTTCGAGAACTCCGTAGTCCTGGTCACGGGAGGTGGCGGCTCCATCGGCAGCGAACTGGCCCGGCAGATAGCCACCTTTCGCCCGGCCCGCATTGTCCTCCTGGGGCGCGGCGAGAACAGCCTGTGGGAAACCGAGCGCTCCTTGCGCGTTCTCTTCCCGAACCAGGCCCTTTCCTTGGAACTTTGCGATATCCGCAATCCTGCGAGGCTGCAGCAGTCCTTCGGGCGCTGGCATCCCGATGTCGTGCTCCATGCCGCCGCCCATAAGCATGTGCCCTACCTGGAGGCCCACCCGGAAGAGGCTGTTGAGAACAACATCTTCGGCACTCTGAATGTCATCCATGCCGCCCTGGCCGCCGGCGTGCCCACCCTGGTGAACATTTCCACGGACAAGGCCGTCAACCCCACCAATGTCCTCGGGGCTTCCAAGCGCATCGCCGAAGCCCTGGTGCTGCAGGCTGGCCAGACCGCCCCCCTGGGCACCCGGTTCATGAGCGTCCGGTTCGGGAATGTCCTGGGCAGCCGAGGCAGCGTCATTCCGATTTTCAAGGATCAGATCAAGCGCGGCGGCCCCCTGACCGTGACGCACCCGGATATGACGCGGTACTTCATGACCATTCCGGAAGCCAGCCAGCTGGTGCTGCAGGCCGCGGCCCTGGGGGATACGGCCAAGGTCTATGTGCTGGATATGGGCGCTCCCGTGAAGATCGTGGACCTTGCCACCGACATGGCCCGATTGTCGGGACTCACCCCCGGGGAGGACATTGAGCTGAAGTTCACGGGCATTCGGCCTGGAGAAAAGCTCTACGAGGAGCTCTTTTCCGACCAGGAACAAACCAGTTCCGAGGTCCATCCAAAAATTTTCAACGCGGCCCCCGAAGAAGTCCGACAAAACCTAATGGAGGAGGGACTCTCCGCACTGCGCCGGGCCCTGGACCAGGACGAGGACCTCCGCCAGACGAGCATCCTGCGAGGCCTCCAGCAGCTCGTGCCCTCCTATGCCCCCTCCCCCACTGGCCTTGGCCGCTACGGCAATCCCCGAATCAATGGCCGGGGGGCCTCGGGCGCACACCCCATCTACCTGCCCCCAACCATTAAAGGCTGATGTAGCCCGCGAACAGTGCTCTCCGGCCCAGCCATCTTTCCAGCACGGCCTGAAGCCCTTTTCCCACCAGCCTGCTATGCTGAACCCTGCCGATTTCCACCAGCTCCCCTTCGGCGGCGACCTCTGCAGGAAGCCCACCTCCCCAACCTGAACCCAGGATCCGGCGGACGGGTTTCATGGAGCGATCGCGGGAGATCCG
>JBBIHT010000380.1:0-2077 GCA_037446845.1 Geothrix sp.
TCAGCCGCATCAAGGTGATGTCCGAGCTCGACATCGCGGAGAAGCGCAAGCCCCAGGACGGTCGCTTCAAGCTCAAGGTCCGCGGCCGGGCCATTGATTTCCGCGTGAGCATCATGCCCACCATCCACGGCGAGGATGCCGTCATCCGCATTCTCGACAAGGAGAATCTCACGGAGGAGTTCCAGTCCCTCACCCTGGAGATCCTGGGTTTCTCGGAGCGCGAGCTGAAGCGCCTGCGGCGCTTCGCCCACGAGCCCTACGGCATGTTCCTGGTGACGGGCCCCACCGGCTCGGGCAAGACCACGACCCTCTACGCCGTGATCAGTGAGATCAAGGCTCCCGAGGACAAGATCATCACCATCGAGGATCCCGTCGAGTACCAGCTCGAGGGCGTCACCCAGATTCCCGTGAACGAGAAGAAGGGCCTGACCTTCGCCCTGGGCCTGCGGTCCATCCTGCGCCACGATCCCGACAAGATTCTTGTGGGTGAGATCCGGGATCCCGAAACAGCCCAGATCGCCATCCAGTCGGCCCTCACAGGCCACCTGGTGTTCACCACGGTACACGCCAACAATGTGCTGGATGTGCTGGGTCGGTTCCAGCACATGGGCGTGGAGGTCTACAATTTCGTGTCCTCCCTCAACTGCATCCTGGCCCAGCGCCTGGTTCGGGTGCTTTGTCCCAAATGCAAGCGACCCTCCGCCACGCCCAGCCCCCAAGAACTGGTGGAGAACGGCGTGGACGAAGCCTGGCTGCGCGGCGCCACGCTCTTCGACCGCGTTGGGTGCATGGATTGCCACGGCACCGGGTTCCGCGGCCGCCAGGCCATCATCGAGTTCATGGGCCTCAACGACGAGATCCGCGAGTTGCTGATCCAGCGCGCTCCGGTGCGGGAAGTGAAGGCCGCCGCCCGCCGGGGCGGCATGCAGTTCCTGCGGGAGAGCGCCCTCGAGAAAGTCCGCCTGGGCATCACCACCTTCGCCGAGATCAACAAGGTGACCTTCCGGGACGGCGCCTGATCAGGCCCCCTGGATCAGCTCCCGCTCCAGGCTCTGCAACCGCCTGAGCCGCCCGAATGTACCCACCTCACCGGCCAGGGCCGCAGGGGTGCCCAACTGGCTGGGCAGTCCCTCTTCCAGCACCAGGATTCGATCACAGGTCTCCGCCACGAACACGCGATGGGTGGCGAGCACCAGGGTGGACTTGCCCAGGAACTCCCGAAGGTTGGTGAGGATGCGGCTTTCCGTTTCCGCATCCACGGCCGAGAGGGCATCGTCCAGCAGCAGCAGCCGGGGGCGCCGCAGCAGGGCCCGGGCCAGGGCCGTGCGTTGCCGCTCGCCGCCGCTGAGGATCACACCGCGTTCCCCGACCACCGTATCCAGTCCCTCGGGAAGCCGGCGGACCAGCTCATCCAGGGCCACCACCCGGGCGATCTCCCAGATTTCCGCGTCGGTGGCCGCGGGGCGCCCCATGACCAGGTTGGCCCGCAGGGTATCGGAGAACAGGAAGGCCTCCTGGGGCACCCAGCCCAGGCCCGCCCAGTGCCGGCGCCGGTTCGCATCTGTGAGCGGCGCCCCATCCACCAGGAGGCGCCCGGCCTGGGGCGCTCGCAGCCCTGCCAGTACCTGCAGCAACAGGGTCTTACCCGCGCCAATGCCGCCCACCACCGCCAGGCTGTCGCCGGGTTCCAGCGCCAGGCTCAGTGGACCCAGCCCCCGGGCTGACTCGAACCGGTGAGACACCTCCTCCAGGCGCAAGGCCACGGGCGCCTCCGGGAGCGCCAGGGGCTCGGGCCCAGGCAGGGGCGCTTCGGGACTCTCGAACAACTGCTCCAGCCGCTCCTGCCCAGCCTTGGCCCGCTGGAAAAGGTTGGCGGACCAACCCAGGCTCATCATGGGCCAGGCCAGGGCCGCCAGATAACCCGTGAAGGCGGTGAGATCACCCAGGCTGATCTGGCCCCTGAGCACCATGCCGCCGCCGTAGGCCACCAGCACCAGGGCCGAGATGCCGCCGATCAGCCAGGCGAGCCCGTGCGCCAGGCTCTCGATCAAGCCGGTGGCGACCGCCGCGCCGACCA
>JBBIHT010000381.1:0-2071 GCA_037446845.1 Geothrix sp.
ACGGGGAAACCCGTGCGCTCGTCCTTGCCGTCCACCACCTGCTCGTTGGCCAGCACGGTGCCCAGTTCTTCGCACCAGTTCACGGTGCGCATGGCGCGGAAGACGTCGCCCTGTTCCCACATCTGGAGGAAGAGCCACTGGTTCCAGCGGTAGTAGTCGTCCTGGAAGCTGGCGATCTCGCGGTCCCAGTCGTAGCTGATGCCCATCTTCTGGATCTGGCCCTTCATCTCCTCGATGTTCTTGCGGGTCCAGATGGCGGGGTGGATGCCGTGCTTGATGGCGGCGTTCTCCGCCGGCAGGCCGAAGCTGTCCCAGCCCAGGGGGTGCATGACCTCGTAGCCCTTCATGCGGCGGAAGCGCGCCGTGACATCGCCGAGCGTGTAGTTCCGCACGTGGCCCATGTGGATGCGGCCGCTGGGGTAGGGCAGCATCACGAGCATGTAGAAGGTCTTGGATTCCGGCAGGAGCTCCCCCGACCGCTTGGCGCGGAAGGCGCCGGACTCGAGCCAGCGGCGCTGGATCTCGGGTTCCTGGGTCAGGGGCTGGAAGGGCATGGTGGAACTCCATCGGAACCCTTGATTCTACAGGGTAATCAGGCCCCTTGTACGACCCAAGGCGGGAACCACCAACCGGATGGGACCGGACCCCACCCCACCCTCACGGGTGGGAACGCCCCATCCTGAAAAAGGTACGAAGATTGTCGTTGACGGCTACGAAACTCGTCGTATCATTAGGCCATGTTCCCCCGGGAGACCCTGCTCATGTCGGACATGCCGCGCCCAACCGATGCTGAACTCGCCATCCTCCGGGTGCTCTGGGAGCGGGGGCCCAGCACCGTCCGGCAGGTGTTCGAAGTGCTGTCGGAGGAACGGAACCTGGGCTACACCACCGCCCTGAAGATGCTGCAGATCATGAACGAGAAGGGCCTGGTGCAGCGGGACGCCTCGGAGCGGGTCCACATTTTTTCGGCCAGTCAGAGCCGAACCCAGACCCAGCGGAGCCTGCTTGATGACCTGCTGGACAAGGCCTTTGGCGGGTCGTCCCTGAGTCTGGTCATGCAGGCCCTGGCCACCCGCAAGACCAGTCGCAGGGAGCTGGCGGAAATCAGGAGGCTGCTGGACCAGGCGGAAGGAGGGCGACCATGAGTGAGATCCTGCCCTTGTTCCGGGGCCCCTGGGCCCAGGCCCTGGGATGGTCGCTGCTCCATTTCCTCTGGCAAGGCGTGGTCATCGCCCTGCTGGCCGGGTTGGGGCTCCTGCTGCTGGGGGGCGCCAGTGCCCGTGCGCGCTACGGCCTTGCCTGCGGCGCCCTGCTGCTCATGGTGGCGGCCCCCGCGGTAACAGTGGCGCTGCTGCGCCCTCTCCCGACGGCGGCGCTGGCCAAGCTGACCCTGGACCCGGCGCGGAGCCTGGCCCCCCTCGCCGGCCCGCCCACCCAGAGTTCCTGGGGCCCTGGGCTGGAGGCCGGCCTGCCCTGGGTGCTGCTGGGCTGGGCGCTAGGCGTGCTGGGGCTTTCTCTGCGCTTCCTGGGCAGTTGGATCCGGGTGCAACGGCTGCGTGGCCGCTCGGCCAGCCCCGTCCACGCAGAATGGCACCTTGTCCTGTCCCGCCTTTGCCGCGAGCTGCGCCTGTCCCGAACCGTGCGCCTCCTGCAGTCCGCCGCGGTGGAAGTCCCCACCGTCCTCGGCTGGCTGCGGCCCATGATCCTGCTCCCGGCCTGTGCCCTGGCTGGCCTGTCGCCTCTTCAGTTGGAAGTGATCCTCGCCCATGAGTTGGCCCACATCCGTAGGGGGGATTTCCTGGTGAACCTGCTGCAATCCCTGGTGGAAATCCTCCTCTTCTACCATCCCGCGGTGTGGTGGTTGTCCCGCCGCATCCGCACCGAGCGGGAACTCTGCTGTGACGATGTGGCCGCCGCCCTCTGCGGCGATCCCCTGCTGCTCGCCCATGCCCTCACCGATCTCGAGGCCCTGCGCGAGCCCTTGCCCCCTCCCCCCATTCACCTGGCCATGGCCGCCAACGGAGGTTCCCTCATGCACCGTGTTCGCCACCTGCTGCAACCCGCGCTGCCC
>JBBIHT010000382.1:0-2054 GCA_037446845.1 Geothrix sp.
CCTGGTGCCAGCGGGAGCGGGATGCCAGGAAGCCCCGGGGTGGGGGGTGAGGGTATGGATGGCCAGATCCAGTCTAAGTCCGATTCCAGCGGGTACCTGGCGCGGGAAGACCCCCACTTCGGAGTGCAGGCGGATCTCGGCGCCGATCTCGGCGAGGGGGGGCAGGTTGGGGCTCTGGAAGGCCTCGAACTGGCTCACGCTCAGCTTGTCGGTGGCCACGCCCCGAAGCCAGTGGGTGCCGAAGCAGATGCCCACCTCGGGGATGCCCCGGCAGGCCAGATCCACCGCGTTGACCAGATTGCTGCGGGCATCGGTGCGCACGAAAGCCAGGGGCCGCTGGCTGCCGGTCAGCACCACGGGTTTGCCCAGATCCGCCAGCAGGAAACCCAGCACCGAGGCCGTGAAGGCCATGGTGTCAGTGCCATGGATGATGACAAAACCGTCGAATTCGGGGGCGGCCGCCCGCACCCTGGCCACCAAAGCCAGGATGTGCTCCGGCTCCATGCAGGCGGAATCCTGGTTGATGGGCACCTCGATGGCCAGCTCGGCCAGCTGCCTCAGTTCGGGCACCTGTTCCAGCAGGTGATCCAGGAACTTGCCCGGTGCCAGGCTGGTGGGCGACCCGCTGGGAGCCATGCCCAGGGTGCCACCGGTGTGCAACAACAGGATCTTCCTCATGCCTTCACCCTACCCACTCCGCCGCTCTCCAGTCATCCCGGGATGGGCACCCCCTGGCGGGGATGGTTTACTGAGACCTCGAGGTCAGCTCCCGCATGCGCCGCATTCCCCGGATCGTCCAGCTCATCGCCGCCCGCTACCTGCAGCGCCTGCTGCGGGGGCGCCTCACCGGACAGCAGCTGCAGGCCGCCGTGGACGCAGCGGTGGCCAGCCTGCCCATCCAGGAGAAACTCCTGGTGCAGGAAGGGGCCCTGCGCTCCGAAACCCTCAACCGTCAGCTGGCCTGGTCCATGGCCCTGGTGGCGGGCGCCGTGAACGCCGGAGGCTTCCTGGCGGTGAGCCACTACACCTCCCATGTGACCGGCGTGGCCTCCACCATGGCAGATGAATTGGCCCTGGGGGATCTGACCACCGCCCTGGTGGCCCTGGGCATGATGCTCAGTTTCCTGGCCGGGGCCTTCACCTGCACCACCCTGATCAGCCTGGGGCAGCGCCGACGCCTGCGAAGCCGCTATGCCATCACGCTCCTTTTCGAGGCCGGGCTCCTGCTGGTATTCGGCTTCCTGGGCCACCAGCTGGAACGGGAGATGGTGTTCGCTCTGCCCGCCACGGTCATGCTGCTCTGCTTCATCATGGGACTGCACAATGTGGTCACCACCATCATCACCGGTGCCACCGTGCGTACCACACACCTCACCGGCATCGTCACGGACATCGGCATCGAGCTGAGCCGCCTCGCCTACCGCAACATCCACACACGGCACGGCCGGGAGCGTATCATCGCCAACCGCAAGCGCCTTAGCCTGAATGTGCTCATCGTGGCCTCGTTCCTCACCGGCGGCGTCGGGGGCGCCCTGGGCTTCCGCCACATCGGTTTCAAGGTGACCGTGCCCCTGGCCGCCTTCCTTTGCTTCCTGGCCACCCGCCCGCTGCTGGTGGAATTGCGCCTGCTCCTGAACCGCCTGCGGCGGCAGTGGGTGGATAGTGCCTAGGCGGATGCCACGGTGGCCTTGACCTCGTCGAAGCCCTGGTCCGCATTGCAACTCACCACCACCGCGCACTGGCCCGGCTGGCTGGGGGGCAACTGGACTTCGCCGGCAAAGGTTCCATCCTCGGCGGTGTGGCCGGACAGCAGGGCTGTGGCCTTCTTGAGGCTGGAGACGAGCTTGACGGTGACCTCGGCTCCCTTCACGGGATCCTGGGTCTGGCAGAGGCGAGCCTTGATCCGCACCTGGAACAGCTTCCCGAACAGGGGCTTCAGCGGGTGTTCAAGCAGGAGCTCCAGGGTGTCCACATCCCCTTCCTGCTGGAGAAACTCCAGGATGGCCTGGTCCAGGGGACGGTCGTTGAAAGCCTGCTGCTCCAGGAGATCAGGG
>JBBIHT010000383.1:0-2049 GCA_037446845.1 Geothrix sp.
GGCGGCATACCCCAGTTGTGCCAGCGCGTCGGCGACCTTGCGCTCGTGGTCCGTGAGCCCCATCCATTGGTGGATGACCACCACGCCGGGCACCTTCCCCCGGCCGGCAGCAGGCCTTGCGAAGTAGCCGGCCAGCCGGGTGGCGCCGTCGGCATAGGGCAGCGGCTGGCCGGCGAGCATTGGCAGGGCGGCCAGGGATAGGGCGAGGGCCGTTGAGCGCATGGAAGGCTCCTGGAAGGGGAGAACGCATCCTATAGCCCTTCCGGCCGAAAGGCCAGGGCCTGGTTCAGCGCCCCGTGCTGCCGTACCCGCCACTGCCCCGGCCGGTGTCACCCAGGGCCTCGACGCTGGGCGCAGGCACCCAGGACCAGCTTTCCACGGGGGCGACCAAAAGCTGGGCGATGCGCTCGCCCCGGCACAGCTCGAAGGGGGCCTCCCCGTGATTGATGAGGAGCACCTGCACCTCGCCCCGATAGTCGGCGTCAATGGTCCCGGGGGCATTCAGCACCGTGAGGCCATGCCTCAGGGCCAGCCCCGAGCGGGGGCGCACCTGGCCCTCGAAGCCCGGGGGCAGGGCCAGCACCAGGCCTGTGGGCACCAGCCGCCGCTGGCCGGGCGCGATGACCCAGGGGTCGCCCCCAGGGATCGCCGCGCGCAGGTCCATGCCCGCCGCATGGGCGGTGGCGGCTGCGGGCAGATCGAGGCCAAGGCCATGGGGAAGCTGGTGGACAGGGATGCGCATGCCTTCCAGCCTCCGGCTTCCGGCGGGGGACCTCAAGTCCTTTCCTTCACCAGCTGCCCGCAGGCGCCCTGGATATCCCGGCCGCGGCTGCGGCGAACGGTGACGAAACACCCCCGGGCCTTGAGCCAATCGGAGAACTGCTGGACACGGTCCTCGCCGGGCTGCTGGAAGGTACTGGCGGCATGCTCGTTCATGGGAATGAGGTTCAGGTTGTGGCCTCGGCGCAGGTCCCCCAGCCAGTCGCAGAGCCGCTCGGCATCGGCCTCGGTGTCGTTCTCGCCAGCGAGCAGCACATATTCGAAGCAGAATTTCTCGCCTCGCCGGGGGGCCCAGGCCACCAGCGCCTGCCTCAGCCGCGCCAGATTCCACACGCGGTTCACGGGCATGGTGCGACTGCGGGCCTCGTCCGTGGTGGCATTGAGGCTGAGCGCCAGCAGGGGGCGTGGCTCCAGTTTCGCCAATTTCTCGATGCCACTCACCAGGCCAGAGGTGCTCACGGTGATGCGGTTCCGGCCCAGGCCCAGCCCCGCCGGATGGCAGAGCAGGCGGAGGGCGCGGTGAAGGTTGTCCAGGTTGTGCAGGGGCTCGCCCATGCCCATGAACACCAGGGTCAGCTCGTGGCCCCGCGTCGGCCCGAGTTCCGCCATGAGCGCCAGCACCTGCCCCAGGATTTCCCCCGCCTGGAGGTTGCGCAGGATGCCCATGCTGCCTGTGGCACAGAACGAGCAGCCCATGGCACAACCCACCTGGCTGGAGATGCAGTACGACACCCGCGGATGGCGCACCTTGCGGGGCATGTGGACCGCCTCGATGCGCTTCCCATCCGCCAGCTCCAGGGCCAGCTTGGTGGCCCCGTCCGCAGAGTCCTGACGCCCGGCGATGCGCGGCAGGCGCAGATCCGCCACCGCTTCCAGCCAGGAGCGGACGCCCGGGCCCAGATCCGGCGCGCCCGCCTTCCAGGTCCAGGGGCGGTGCAGGCGCTTGAAGGTTTCCAGGGCACTGCCCGGGCAACCCAGCGCCGCCAGCTCCGCGGGGAACAGCGACCAGGCCGAGGGCAGGCCCTCCCGCTCGGGGGCGGGACTGTCCCAGGGCATGGGACGCATCGGCATCAGGCCACCAGGTCCCGGGGCCGGAGGTCGCAGCCACGGCGCGTACCGAGGGCACTGAGGCCCAGGCGGGCGGGGTCGAGAATGGCCTGGGCCACTCGGCCCAGATCCCCGACTGTCACGGCGGCGATCTCGGCCATCTCCCTCGTGGCGACCGCGCTGGGGGCGGGGGACTTCTGAATGTAAAGCGGAAAGCCGCGG
>JBBIHT010000384.1:0-2046 GCA_037446845.1 Geothrix sp.
CGTGCTCTCGAAAATATTTCATGTCGACGCCGGCCATCTGCGGAGCGTCCCACTTCACATAATGCTCGGCGAGCTCCATGTCGACGACGGCGCCGGCCTTGATGCCGCGCGCCTTCTGGTGGCCGATGCCGAGAATCTGGGCGCGGTGGCTGCGGCCGGGCAGAAGCTCGGCGCCAGTGACGCGGCGCCGACTGTGCCGGCCACCACACCGGTACCCGTGGCGGCGGGCGTGCTCATTGGCGGTCGTCGGAACCTGAGCGGCTCGCTCATCGGCGGGATCCAGGAGACCCAGGAGATGCTGGACTTCTGCGCCGAGCACCGGATCGTGTCCGAAATCGAGCTCATCCCCGTCCAGCAAGTGAACCAGGCCTACGAACGGATGCTGAGGAACGATGTCCGGTACCGCTTCGTGCTGGACATGAAGACGCTCTAGCCCAGCGCCCTAGGGCAGGGGCAACCCCTGTTGGCGCAGGAAGGTGAGGCGGTCCCAGTAGCCTCGCTGGAAGCGGATGACTCCCTCCACCACCTGGAAGAAGCCACAGCCCCGGAGGCCGAGGGGATCCCGCCACTCCAGCATCGCCCACTGGCCATCCTCGAAGAGATTCTCTGGAATGCAGGTCATTCTTGTGGTGGCAAAGGCCTCCTCGAACATGGCCCGGATGGCTTCGCGTCCTGCCACGGGCGCCATGGCCACCTGGTGGTTGACTGCGTCTTCCGCGTACATCGCGGCCAGGGCTTCCGCATCCTGGCGGTTGAAGGCCTCGACCCAGGCGTTGACCACGCGTTTCGGGGAGTTCACTACCCCCATACACGCTTCCCGCCCACCCAGGTGCCGAGGATCTTGCCGGGCAGGGTCCAGCCCTTGAAGGGCGTGTTGAAGGATCTGGACTGGATGAAGACGCGGTCCACCTGCACGGTGGCGTTGGGATCGAAGAGGACGAAATCAGCCGGGGCGCCGGGTTTCAGAGTGCCGAGGCCTTTCCTGTCCAGGTGGAACACCTGCGCCGGACGGAAACTGAGAAGGCTCATGGCCTTGGCCAGGCCGATGATCTTGCGGTTCACCAGCAGTTCCAGGGTGAGGGGCAGGGCCGTTTCCAGGCCGATGATGCCGAAGGCGGCGCTGGGCAGCTCCACCTCCTTGTCGTCCCAGCCGTGGGGGGCGTGGTCCGTGGCGATGGCGTCCACGGTGCCATCCGCCAGAGCTTCCAGCAGAGCCTGAACATCCGCTTCGCTGCGGAGGGGCGGGTTCATCTTGAAGTCGCTGTCGAACCTCGAGAGTTCCTTGTCCGACAGGGCGAAGTGGTGGGGTGTCACCTCGCAGGTGACCTGGAGGCCGCGCGCCTTGGCTTCCCGCACCATGCGAAGGGAGCCCTGGGTGCTCAGGTGGGCCAGATGCAGGTGGCCCCCCGTGTGCTCGGCCAGGACGATGTCCCGGGCCACCATGGCTTCCTCGGCGGCCGCAGGGATGCCGAGGCACCCCAGGGAGGCGCTGATGACGCCCTCGTGCATGTATCCCTTGCCCGCCAGATCCTTGTCCTCCTCGTGGGCAACCACCGGGACCTCGAGCCAGCGCGTGTATTCCAGGGCCCGGCGCATGAGCGCGGCGTTGGCTACGGGCAATCCGTCATCCGAGAAGGCGACGCAGCCCGCGCCTTTCAGGGTGCCCATGTCGGCCAGTTCCTCGCCCTTCATCTCGCGGCTCAGGGCCCCGATGGGGAAGTAGCGGCAGAGATCCGCCTTGGCGGCGCGCGTGAGCATCAGCTCGGTGATGGCCACGCTGTCGTTCACCGGCTTGGTGTTGGCCATGGCGCAGATGGAGGTGAAGCCGCCGGCCACCGCGGCCCGCCCCCCGGTCTCGATGCTTTCCTTGCGGGTCTGGCCCGGTTCCCGGAAATGGGCATGCAGATCCACGAAGCCCGGCGCCAGCACCGCCCCGCCGCCGTTCAGCACCTCGGCACCGGCGGCCAGCGCGTCCCGTTCCGCATCCGGCCCGATGCCCACGACCACCCCTTCCACCACCAGCAGGGAACCCGGACCGTCCAGGTT
>JBBIHT010000385.1:0-2009 GCA_037446845.1 Geothrix sp.
TGGACGCGATGGTGATGGCGGAGGCGCTGCTTTCGCTGGGTGAGGGACGATGAGGCGTTCGACGACGACAGGCGCGCTGCTGCTCGCGGCACTGCTGCCGTCGAGCGCGCTGGCGGCGGGTTCGCCACCCTCCTGCCCTTCCAGATCCCCGCCTTCCAGTCCACCGGCATCGAACCGGTTCACAGGAATGCCGGCTTCGCGCTTCCGCTCCAGCTCCACCAGGGCTTCGAAGGCGGCCTTGTCGAGAAGCTCCTCCTTGACCGTGGCGGTGGTGAGCAGGTGCTCGAAGATGCGATCCGTGCGCAGACGCCCCTTGATTTCCGTGGTGTTGCCCCGTTTCTCCAGCTCGGCCTTGAAGGCTTCGAAAGGCTGCTGGACCTGGCGCTCTGCCATGTAACTGCGGATCTCGGCATCAATGTCAGTGTCGGGAACCTCGATGGACTCGGCATTGCCGATGGCCTGGAGCAGGTAGCCGCTGCGAACGGCGCGCTCGGCCTCGTTCTGGCGGTACTGGCGGTAGGCTTCCCAATTCACCTTCTTGGGATCCATGCCCTGCCGGGCCACCTGCTGGGCGAACTCCTGGCAGTAGTCATCCAGTTGCAGGCCCACCATGGAACGGGGCACCTCGAAGGGCGCCGCATCCAGGAGGGTGTCCAGCATGGTCGCGTGCAGCCTCGCCACGGCGTCGCGGTCGGCGGCGGCTTCCAGGTCCTTGCGGATGGCGGCCCGCAGATCGGCCAGGCTTTCGAAGGCCCCCATGTCCTTGGCGAAATCGTCATTGAGCTCGGGCACTTCCTTGGTGCGCAGGTCCTTGACCTGCACTTCGTAGGCGATGGCCTTGCCGGCCAGCACAGAGTTGGGGTCATCGGCGGGGTGGGTGATGCTGAAGGCCTTCTTGTCATCCACCTTCAAGCCCAGGATCTGGCTATCGAAGGGTCGGGACGCCTCGATCTCCAGCACTTGATCCTGGTAGGTTCGCGCCTTGAGGCCCTGGGGCTTCACGCGGATGTCGCAGGTGGTCACCAGGCCCTGGGCCACGGCGCCATCCTCCAGGGGCAGCAGCTTGGTGGCCCGTTGGCGCAGCCCTTCCAGGTGCTCCTCCACGGCGGCCTCGTCAATGGCGCGCTTCTTCTTGGTGAGCACCATGCCCTTGTACTCAGGCAGGATCACTTCGGGAGCCACATCGAACTGGGCGCGGAAGGTGGCCTCGGCCCCCTCCTTGAGGTCCAGCTTCTCCAGGGAGGGATGGGAAATGGGCAGTGCCCCCGCCTCCTCCGCGGCCTTCCAGAAGTGCTTCTCCACGAGTTGCTGGGCCACATCCCCGTGAATCTCCCTGGCATATTTCTGCAGGAGGACCTGGCGAGGTGCCTTGCCGGGACGGAAACCCGGGATGCGGACCTTAGGGGCGATCCTGGCCACGACCTCATTGAAGGTGGCGCTCACCTCGGAAGCCGGGATCGTCACCTCGACGGCCTTGCGGGTCAGTGACTGGTGGTGGAGGGTAGTGGCCATGGAAGCTCCGGGGTGCGGGTAGGGGTGTCGTGGGGATCGTTTGGCTGCTGGGGTGAAAGGAGGGGCGGCGCGCCTCGAGACCCGGGCACATTCGGGGCTATCGCCCTTCGGGCCGCCATCCTGCGGAATGGTGCGAACGGTCGGACTCGAACCGACACGGTTTGAACCGCTGGAACCTAAATCCAGTGCGTCTACCAGTTCCGCCACGCTCGCAGTGTCGCCAAATTGTCAGCCCGGTTGGTGCGCCCAGAGCGATTCGAACGCCCGACCCTCAGGTTCGAAGCCTGATGCTCTATCCAGCTGAGCTATGGGCGCGCACCGGAACCTACAAGTCTACCTGGAAGCGGCCCCGGCTTCGAGCCCTCGGTTGCCTGGATAGAGCGCCGGATGTTGAAGGCTCTATCCAGCCTCGCCCGTGGCCTATCGAACGCGCCCCTGGGCGCGTCCTCCCGCGCGCTGCGCTTGCGGAGGCCGGAGCCGGGCGCGCACCGGAACCT
>JBBIHT010000386.1:0-1974 GCA_037446845.1 Geothrix sp.
GTGCCGCAGGTGATTCACCAGACGGTGCTCTCGATGACCTCGGCGAACACCGTCGTCGGCAAGGAGAACTCCAGCATCACGCTCAAGGGCGTGGCGGTGTCCGGCGAGTGCGATCTCCCCGCGGTCATCGACTTCGGCGCGGTGGCCCGCGGCGACACCTTCGACGTGCAGTACGTCTTCCAGAACCAGCGCCCCATCGAGACGCACGGCTACCTGGGCGCGGTGGAGTCGGCGCAGGGCGACGGCTTCTTCGTCATCTCCGCCGACTCGCCCCACGGCGAGTTCGTGATCGGCGGCGGCCGCAGCAAGACCGCCTGGCCCCAATTCGCCCATCTCCTTGCCATCCACCCTCACGCGCACTTTATACCCGCCCGTCACCTTGAGGGAGCCGGGTGCGTTCGGATCGAGGGGGGGTTCCTGCCCCGCCAGGGGAGTGGAGGCATCCTTCAACTGGAACACTCGGCCATGGGGCGTCTCTCCTGGGCCGAAATCCGACGAGCTGCCTAGCTTTTCCAGTGCGAGGGTCAAGGTGTGGGCTTGGCCCTGGTCCCAGCGCACCTTCATGGGGGTGACACCCTCCAGGGCTCTGCCGTCGAGCACCACCGAAGCCCCCCCGGGAGCGGACTCGAGGGTTTCTTCGGAAATGATAGGAACCATGGGAAATGTTGGCGGGGTATCACCTGGCTTGAACCGGTAGGAGAGGGGCCGATGCCCTTTCAGCTCCAGGCGAACCGAATCCCCGGCCACCAGGGCCTGATTCATGGGTGTGGCGCCCACTGCCAGGTTGTTCACGAAGACCTGCGCACCGCTTGGGGTGGAAGTGATCTGCAGGCGGGTGCCCCTAGGCCTACTCAGGATCCACCAGCCACCCAACAGGCCAGTTGCGACCAGCAGGCCCGCGACCCAGCCCCAGGTCCCCTTACGGGGTTCGGCTCGCGCCACCACCACCGTCTCATCGAAGGAGGTGGACTTGATCTCGGGGATGGGCAGTTCGCCACCCAGGCGCAGGAGGCCCAACAGCTCGCGCCGTTCATCCTTCCCGAAGTCCACCAGCACCTCGAGCAGGTCCCGCAGGAAATCAGCACAGGTGGCATACCGGTCCTCGGGACGCTTGGCCAGCACCTTGTCGAAGACGCGGCGCCAGCCATCGGGAAGCACGCCGGTGATGGGGGGATGAATCTCCACCGGGGGTTCGTTCACGATGCGGTAGAGAATCGTGTTGATGGAACTGCCGGGAAAGGGCGACTGGCCACTCAGGAGCTCGAAGACCACCACGCCGAAGCTGAAAATATCCGAGCGGCTGTCCACGGTGCCTTCCCGGATCTGCTCGGGGCTGGCGTAGCTGGGCGTGCCAAGAAAAGTTCCCGTCTGGGTAAGACTGGCATCCTCCCGCTTGGCAATGCCGAAATCCATGAGTTTGCTGCGGCCGTCATCGCCCACCATGACATTCCCGGGCTTCACATCCCGGTGGATGATGCCCTTGGCGTGGGCATGATCCAGGGCATCTGCCAGGGCTGCGGCGATCCGCAGCTTCTGTCGCATGGCGAGGCTACCCTCCTTCATCAGGGCATCCAGCGGCTGGCCCGCCACGAACTCCATGGCCAGGAAGGGGCCATAACCGGCTTCCTCTCCCACATCGTAGATGGCCACAATTCCGGGATGATTCAGCAGGCCGGAAATCTCCGCCTCCCGCTGGAACCGCAGCAGGTACTCGCGCTGGTCCGCCTCCGTTCGCACGGAATCCGCCTTCATGAGCTTGATGGCGACCTTGCGCTTGATACGGGGATCTTCTGCCAGCACGACACTTCCCATGGCCCCAGAGCCCAGGAGGCGCAGGACCTGGTACCGGCCGATGGTCTTGGGAAGGGGCGTCTGTCCAGAATCGTCCATGCCAGTCATCCTAGCGGAGCCCGAGGGGAAGGTGCGGTCAATCACCATGAATTTCATGGATTTTCCTAGCCGCCCTGACACAAT
>JBBIHT010000387.1:0-1959 GCA_037446845.1 Geothrix sp.
CCATGGCCCGCTCCACGGCGTTCTCCAGCTCGCGCACGTTGCCGGGCCAGGCGTAGGCCTCCATGGCCTGCAGGGCGGCGGGCTCCACCTGCTTGAGCGGAAGGTTCAGTTCCCGGGCGAACTTGCGGAGGAAATGGGCCACCAGCACGGGGATGTCCTGGGGGTGCTCGCACAGGGGATGGATCTGCACGGGGATCACGTTCAGCCGGTAGAACAGGTCCTCCCGGAACCGCTTCTGATCGACGAGGCTGCCCAGATCCTCGTTGGTGGCTGCCACCAGCCTGAAGTCGGCCTTCAGGGTGTGCGTGGATCCCAGCGGCGTGAACTCCCGCTCCTGGATCACGCGCAGCAGCTTCACCTGCAGGCTGAGGGGCATGGTGCCGATCTCGTCCAGGAACAGGGTGCCGCCCTCCGCCTGCTGGAACCGCCCGGGACGGTCCGTGCGCGCATCGGTGTAGGCTCCCCGAATGTGGCCGAAGAGCTCGTCCTCCAGCAGGGTTTCCGGGATGGCGCCGCAATGGATGGGGACGAAGGGCCCCTCGCTCCGGTGGCTCCACTGGTGGATGGCGCGGGCCGCCAGCTCCTTGCCGGTGCCGGAGGGTCCCGTGATCAGCACCGTGGAGGGCGAAGGCGCCACCCGCCGAAGCAGGGCCTGGAGCTTCTGCCATGCATCGGAGCAGCCCACCATCTGGGGCCCCGTGACCTGCCCCTCGATCTGCTCGCGCAGGCGCTTGTTCTCCTGGTTCAGCTGGGATTTCTCGATGGCCCGCAGCAGGGTGTGCTCCAGCTCCTCCACGCGGAAGGGCTTGGGCACGTAGTCGTAGATCCCCATGCGCATGGCCTGGAGCGCCGTCTCCACCGAGGTGGATCCGGACAGGACCACCACCACCGTGTCGGGCTTGCCCACCGCCTCCCGTACCAATTCCAGGCCGTTCAGGTCCGGCAGCATGAGATCCACCACCGCCAGGTCAAAGTGCTCATGGCGCAGGAACTGGGCGCCCCGGAGCCCCGAACCCGTGCCCACGACCTCATGCCCATGGCGGGTGAGCAGGGTTCCCACCACCTCGAGAATGGTGGGATCGTCGTCAATGAGGAGCGCCCGGGCAGGGTTCATAGGTGCCAGGGTCCACCTGCCCCGAAGGACTGTCAAGGTTTGGACAGGCCAGCTACACTTGCCCGATGCTTTCCAGATCCACCCTTTGGCAACGTCTCTCCGGGGCTTCGCTCTGGCCCATGGCCTGGGCCCTGGCCGCCGCGAGCCTGCTGCCCTGGCTGGTGCCCGAAAGCTGGGATGGGCAGCTATCCCGCCGCTGGGTGGTGGCTGGGGCGATGGCCTGGGTGGTTTCCCTGGGCCTGCTCAAGTTCCGCCGGCTGGCGGTCATCCCGCTCACCCTGGGGCTCCTGGGCCTGTGCGGGCTGGGGCTCGCCCGGAAGGCCCGCTGGGAAACCTCCCTGCCCACAGGGTTTCAGACCCTGGAAGGCCAGCTCGTGGCCCCCTGGACTCGCCAGGGGGAGCGCCTTCACGGCCAGCTCCAGGTGTCGGCGCCGGCCCCCCTCGCAGGCACCACCCTCCCCTTGTCCCTGCCTGCGGAAGGCCTGGCACCACCGCCTCCGCCTGGCAGCCCGGTGCGAGCGCGGGCGGAACTTAGAACCGTGGCCCCTGGCCCGGTCTTCCTTCTGGAACGCCCCCTCTGGCGGGCCCGCAGCGACGAAGCCCCGAGGCGCATTCACCTTAATTCCACCCAGCTGCTGGAAGTGCTTGGTCCCCCGAGGCCATCCCTCCCCCTGCGCCTCCAGACCTTTGTCCGGGCGCGGTTCGAGGCCCTCGAGCTTTCGGGCACTGCCAAGGATTTGTGGGGCGCCCTGGCCCTGGGCATCCCCCCTGTGGATGAGGCCCACTTCAGCGTCTTCGCGGAAAGCGGAACCATTCACATCCTGGTGGTATCCGGGCTGCAGGTG
>JBBIHT010000388.1:0-1953 GCA_037446845.1 Geothrix sp.
TGCTCTTCCGATCTAGCCAGTCTCTGAAGGAAGGCCATGTCCCTCCCCTCGAGGTGGGCCTCGACCACTTCCTCGGGCCGTGAGGCCAGGGCGGGCACCATCGCCTCGGCCAAGGCTTCCTCCAGCTTGCGCTGGCGGCGTTCCAAGATCTGCAACAGATCCAGCCTGGCCATAAGGGCGGAAACCAGTTCGTCCTCTGGCGCACCAAGCAGGGTCCGCATCCTGGCTGTGCGGCGTTCATGGGCCCCCAGGCGCCGACGCACCCGGCCCCCCGCCACAAATAACAGGCGCGTGCCTCCACGGATGCTTTCAGTATCCAGGAGCTTGAGGGACTCGATCTCGCCGGTGTCTTGCAGGTGGGTGCCGCCACAGGTGTTCCGGTCCACGCCTTCGATCTCCACCAGGCGGATGTCCCCCTGGTGCCCCGCGGGTAGCCCCCGGGAACGCACGGCTGCCTGCCTGTATTCCTCGGGGCTCACCCAGCGGGCGCGAATCAGGTGCCGGGCGCGGATCTCTGCGGCCACCGCCGTCTCGAGGCGAACCTGGTCCTCGGCTGAAATCGCAGGGGTCTCCAGCTCGATATCACAAAGGCTGGGGCCCAGGTGGAAGGCCGTGGTGGCCCAGCCGAAGCAGTCCTCTGCCACGGCTGTGAGCAGGTGCTGCCCGGTGTGCTGTTGCATATGGTCCATGCGGCGGTCCCAGTCCAGCACTAGAGCCGCTGGCCCTACTGGAAGTGGCGCCGCCAGGAAATGGCGGATCTCCCCTTCCACCTTCTGGACATCCACAAGGGCTACTCCATTCACGGTCCCCAGGTCGCAGGGCTGGCCTCCCCCTTCGGGGTAGAACACCGTGTCTTCCAGGATCACGAAGGGACGGCCCCTCTCCTCGCCTAGACGAAGCACCCGGGAGTCGAGGGTGGTGATATAGGCGTCTCGTTCGTAGGCAGGCAGCATGGGCAAAGCCTACCAGGGGCCCCGGCTACTTCGGCGTGATGCTCCGGCCTCCAGGGGGTCGTCGGCTGGCCAGGAGGGGCAAGAGCGTGAGGGGAAGGAAGACCGCGAACCAGCGTTCGGGCGGCACCAGCCAGAGGGGTGCCTTCGCGAAGTAGGCGATGGCCTCGCGGGTGTTGGCATGGGGGCCCAGGGCGATGCCTCCGAGGGCGAAACCGAAGGAGGCCGCAAGCCCACCCTTCGCCGCCTCCAGGCCCAGGGCCAAGCCGCCCATGGCCCACCCGCCGATGGAGCACCCCCCCAGCGACAACACCCCTAGGGCACAGCCGCCTAGAGCAACACCGCCCACGGCGCAGCCCCCAAAGGCCAAGGTGCCGACCGCCACCCCACCGATGGACAGGCCAGGGCCGATGGCGATATCTCCCACCGCCACCCAGGCCCGGGCTGGACTCCGCAATGGGGGTTCAGGCCCGGCTTCGCCCAGCGCCAGTTCAAAGAGCGGCAGGCCGAGAAAGGAACCGGGGGAGGTGATGCGCATCGAAGCCTCAGGGGGATGGCCAGATGGTACACCTCCCCCGAACGCGATAGGCTGGGTGGGTTGCCCGTCATGTCCCAAGTCCCCCTCCCCGAGCGCCTCCGCCCGACCACCCTTGACGAGGTGGTGGGGCAGGCGCATCTGCTGGGGCCTAAAGGTGCCTTGACCCGGCTCACCGCGGGGGGACGCCTGCCCTCCCTGGTGCTGTGGGGTCCACCGGGCACAGGCAAGACGACCCTGGCCCGCATTCTCGCGGAGGCCACCGGACACGGCTTCATGGAGTTCTCAGGGGCCAGTGGCACCGCCTCGGAGCTGAAGAAATTCCTGGCCGATGGCCGCCCCATGCCCCTTTTCCGCAGCGTGCCGCCGGTGGTATTCCTGGATGAGATCCATCGTTACAACCGGGCCCAGCAGGACATCCTGTTGCCCTACCTGGAACGGGGCGAGGCGATTCTCATCGGCGCCACC
>JBBIHT010000389.1:0-1950 GCA_037446845.1 Geothrix sp.
CGATGAGGTCCTGGGGCAGATCGAAGTGGAAGAGGTGGCGGAGCATCAGGTTTCCGCGAACTGCAGCTTGTGGAGCCGGGCGTACTCGCCACCCATGGCCAGGAGGTCGTCGTGGGTGCCCTGCTCCACGACGCGGCCATGCTTGAGGGCGCAGATGCGAGTGGCCCGCTGGATGGTGCTGAGGCGATGGGCAATGACCAGGGTGGTGCGGTTTTCCATGAGGGTTTCCAGGGCGGCCTGCACGGCCCGTTCGCTATCCGTGTCCAGGGCGCTGGTGGCCTCGTCCAGGATCAGGATGGGGATCGTGGAGCAGGGCCCGGGCGATGGCCAGACGCTGGCGTTGCCCGCCGCTGAGGCTGGAACCGGTTTCGGCCAGGGGCGTGTCGTAGCCCCTGGGCAGGGCCTGGATGAACTCATGGGCATGGGCCTTTTTCGCGGCGGCGACCACGGCCTCGCGGCTGGCCTCCAGGCCATAGGCGATGTTGTCGTGGACCGTATCCAGGAACAGCAGCGTCTCCTGGGTCACGATGCCAATGCGCTGCCGCAGTTCCCGGGGGTCGAAGTCCCGGAGGTCCGTGCCATCCAGGGTGAGCCGTCCCGCGGTGGGGTCGAAGAACCGGGGCACCAGGTTCACCAGGGTGGTCTTGCCGCCGCCGCTGCCGCCCACCAGGGCCAGGGTCTCGCCCCGGCGCAGTTCCAGGGTGATGTCCCGCAGCACCTCCCCCTCGCCGTCGTAGCTGAAGGAGACCCCCTCGAAGGCCAGGCGCCCCGGCCGCTCGGGGACGGGTGCGGGCCTGGGCGGGGCGGGCATCCCCGGGGCCCGGTCCAGCACCTCGTAGACCCGGTCCAGGCTGGCCCGGGCCTGCTGGATCTCGTTGTTCAGCTTGGTGAGGCGGCGGATGGGGTCGTAGAAGGCGTAGAGGCCCAGGAGGTAGACCACGAAGTCGGAGCCCTTCAGGGCCCCAGACTGGATCCGCCCGGAGACGAGGATGATGATCGCGGCGATGAGCAGGCCCCCCACCATCTCCATGACCGGGTGGGTCAGCGCGCCGGCGCGGGCGGCCTTCATGCCAAGGCGGTAGAGGTCGTGCTGGTGGTGGTGGAAGCGATCCACCTCGTAGGGCTCCCGCGAGAAGCCGATCACCACGCGGATGTTGGTGAAGACCTCCTTCATGCGCTGCAGGAGCCGGCTCGAGGCCTCCATGTTGCGGTGGTTGATCCGCCGGATGCGCTCGCTCAGGCGCTGGATGGGGAAGACCACCAGGGGCACCGCGAGGAAGACCGTCAGGGTGAGCTTCCAGTCCTTCTGCATCACGAAGACGAACATGGAGAGGGCGAGGGTCATCTCCCGGACGGCGTCCGCCAGCTGGCTGGAGGCGATGCCCTGCACCTGCCCCACGTCCCCGATGCAGCGCTGGAGCAGTTCTCCGGAGGGGTGGCGCTGGAAGAAGGCGGGTTCCATGTCCAGCATCCGGGCGAAGAGGCGCTCCCGCAGGGCCTGGGTGGCCTTGATGCCGTAGCGCACCACCACCATGGTCCCGCCGTAGGTGAGCAGGCCCTTCACCAGGAAGATCACCAGGAGCAGGGCCGGGACGAAGTAGGTGGCCTCCCGGAGGGCCGAGGCTTGGGGCAACTGGGCCATGAGCCAGGACCGCAGGTGGGCCAGGGGGGCGAACTGGGCCATGCCCTTGCCGGGCAGGGTGCCCCCCATGCCGAAGTTCTCGTCGAAGACGAACTGGAGCGTGCCCACCATGAGGGCCTGGCAGGCCCCCCCCAGCTGGAGCAGCAGCGCCCCGCCTACGAGCCCCGCCAGGTAGGGCCGCAGGTGCTCCCGGAAGAAGCGGGACAGAACGGGCATGGATTAAGAGTAACGGCCCAAGCCCGCTCCCGTTCCCGCTCCCGTTCCCGGTTCTGCCGGATCGGGGCTTTTCCCTAATTGGTTCTGTTCGG
>JBBIHT010000390.1:0-1948 GCA_037446845.1 Geothrix sp.
CGTGCTGGGCGAGTTGCTGCCGGAGGCGCCCATCAATGCCCAGGGCATCCTGGTCAGTCTCCGGGCCATGGATGTCTGCACCGTGACCATCGAAGCCAGCGGAGAGGGCAGTCCCAACCACCAGAGCCGCACCCTTCGCGTGTCGGAACCCTGGCGCCTGCGCCTCAAGGGCCCCCTGGTGATCACCCTCGAGAACGCGGGTGTGGTGAACCTCGAAGTGGCCGGCCAACGGATCGCCCATAACCAGAGTGTCGGAGAGCAATGGTCAGGGCGCTTCGACGAAGCGGGACGCTGGCAAAGGCCACCGGCCCCGGTTCTGGAGGCGGCACCCCCACCGGTCGAGCCCGGAACCGAGGAAGAAGCACCCACCAATGACCAGATTGGAAACCAGCCATGAGCATGCACCCCATCGTCGAGCGTTTCCTCCAGGGTGCCCTGCCCGAGCCCATGGCCATGGCCCTGGTGGGGGGCAGCCTGCCCGTGCCCACTCTGGATCTCCTGCAGGCCCTGGCCTCGGCGGCCCACCCTGAATCACCCTTCAACCACCGCGCCCTGGAATTCTTCGCCACCATGCCGGAGTCGCTGCTCTCGGGCGTTCTGCAGGGCACCATCGAGCCGCCCGCGCCGTTGCAGCTTGTGCTCTGCCACCGCAAAGAACCGGCCCTCCTCGAGATTGCCCTGCTCAACCGTTCACTGACTGCCGAAATCGTAGAAGCCTCGGTGCCAAGCCTGCCCGGGGCCGTGCTGGAAATCGTCCTGAACAACCAGGTGCTCTGGATGGAGCGGCCCCGCATCCTCGACCTGCTGGAGGAACATCCCGACGGTGAATATGTCATCAAGCGCCGCGTCAACGAATTCCGCTTTGATGTCCTGCGCCTCGTACCCGAGGAGGTCAAGAAGGACCGGCTCGAAATCATTGATGAAGTGGAGGCCGGCCGCCTGGATCGCGCCTGGTCTGAGCTGCCTCTCCCCAAGGAAAAATCGCAGGAGGAGGAAGAAGCCGAGTCCGAGCCCGAAGAGGTGGCCGCCGAAAGGCGTCTGCTGGCCCAGCGCCCCCTGGTGGATGACGAGGGACAGGAAATCAACCTGACGCTCACCCAGCGCATGGCCAAGCTGCGCACGAACCAGAAGATCATGCTGGCTATCAAGGGCGGCAAGGAGGAACGAACCCTGCTCATCCGCGAGGCCAACCGCCTGATCCAGGTCAATGTGATTCGCAACGGCCGCATCACCGAGGGCGAAGTGGCCTACATTTCCCAGATGCGCACGGTGAACGAGGAGGTTCTGCGCATCATCTCCAACAGCCGGAAGTGGATGAAGAAATATCCCATCACCAAGGCCCTGGTCATGAACCCGCACACCCCGCTCCCCGTGGCCATGACCCATTTCAAGCGCCTCTACGACAGCGATCTCAAACTGCTCATGAAGGACCGCAATGTGGCCGAGCTGCTGCGCCGCGAAGCCAAGCGGCTCATCGAGATGAAGGCCCACGGAAAGGGGTAGCCGGGCCAGCCGCATCAATCCCAGCCAACCCGTCTGGAGCGGGCGATGGGGAGGATTCCTTCGTGCCGTCGATGGCGCCACGAACGCCGCACGAATCGCTGGCACGCCGCTTTTCCCTGGCAACAGCCCTCCGGGCTGTCGCCAGGGGCGTCTACCTGCCGGCGATTCTGTGATTTCAATCCCCGCCTTCCCCTGTCTCCAGACGAAAAAGCCCGCCGTTGGCGGGCCTTCTCGTCTGGAGCGGGCGATGGGGATTCCTTCGTGTCGCCGATGGCGCCACGAACGCCGCACGAATCGCTGGCACGCCGCTTTTCCCTGGCAACAGCCCCCCGGGCTGTCGCCAGGGGCGTCTACCTGCCGGCGATTCTGTGATTTCAATCCCCGCCTTCCCCTGTCTCCAGACGAAAAAGCCCGCCGTTGGCGGGCCTTCTCGTCTGGAGCGGGC
>JBBIHT010000391.1:0-1933 GCA_037446845.1 Geothrix sp.
CTTCATGTGGAATGGCTACACGGGCACCGAATGGCAGGTGATGCTCGATGTGCAGCCCGACCACGGCCACCGATTCGTGATGCAGACCTTCGCCGGGGGGATCCATAGCGGCACGGACTGGTACCTCAACGATTCGGGTCTGGTGATGGGTGAGACCACTGTGGGTCAGACACCCTTCAACGCCGAGGGCACCCCCCAGAGCAATCGCATCCGCAAGGCCGCGCAGTATGCCTCCAGCGTGGACGAGGCGGCCGCCCTCCTCGCCCGGCAGAACAATGGCCTGTACACCAACGACTGGACCATGGCCGACACCAAGACCGACGAAGGTGCCTGCTTCCTGCTGGGCACCGAAAAGACGCGGCTGTGGCGCACAGGCACCCCGGGCAAGCCTGCGGATACACCCGGCGGCCTGAAGGATTTCATCTGGGCCAACAACAACAACCGCGAGCTGGCGGTGCGGAGCGAGTATGCCGCCAACCCCGAGGACGCGCCGGCGGATCTGGCCTTCAACACCTGGAACCGCGACATCGCCTTCCAGCAGGCCTATGCCCGGTACGGCAAGGGGGGATTCGATATTGACAGCGCCACACGCATCCTGGCCTCCAGCCCCATCAACCGACCACACGCCTGCGACGGCAAGCTGACCACCGCCGAGATGGCGGAACGACTCGTGTTCATCGCCCACCAGGGCAAGACCACCCAGCGGGAGAAGCTCGTGGGCGGCCGGTGGATCGCGGATCTGCCCCTGGCGACGCCGCATCTGTCGTACGGGTACACGGCCTTCAGCCCCATCTGGATTTCCGCAAAACTCCAGGCGGCGAAGGCGGCCTGGAAGGAGGACAGGAAGGCGATGCCCGATCCCTCCCTCGACCGGGCCGGCGTCCAGGAGGCGTTCCGCTTTCCCGCGAAGTTGCTCTGGGCGGGAACCGTCCTGCCCGCCTCGGACGCAGACAACTGGTTCGTCAGCGGGTCCGCCGCCTACTGGCAGCTGCTGAAGCACCTGCCGGATTCGTCCACCAAGGCCTTTGAAGCCCTGTCCTCATCCCTGGCGGAACTCACCTCCCGCCACCTCTGGCTGGCGGACCGGGAAACCATCCGCGCTCCCCTGGCCACCGTCACCGCCTACGACCAGTACGGCGCCTACCAGATTCCGCGCATCCGGGGCGTCTTCGCCCTGCATCAGCTGCGCCTGCACCTGGGCAACGCCGCCTTCGCCAGAGCCATGAGCACGGCCCATGCCCGGTTCAACGGCCGATCCGCCACCACGGCCCAGCTCCTCCAGGCCCTTGCGGATGGGGCAGGGCGGGAGGTGGCGCCCATCCTGAACCCCTGGCTGGAGCGGTCGGATCTGCCCCAGGTCAAGATCCACGCGACCGTGCGGACCCATACGACCCGCCCAGAAATCAGCCTTGAAGTGAGCCAACCACCCTTCGCCTATCCCCTCGTCGCCTTCGTGCAGGTGAGTACAGACCAGGGCGCCCGACTCGAGCGCATCCGGCTCGATGGCCCTCGGGCAGCCTTCACTTTTCCCTGCAAGGCCGAGCCCAGGGCCCTTTCGTTCAATGCAGGGATGGACATTCCGCTTCCCCGAGCCAACTTCTGGGTGCCCGGCAATATCCTGGATGACTGGAGCGCCACGCGCGTGGTCTACGGGACCATGCGCGACCTGGAGGCCCAGCGAACCCTCGCCCTCGAGTACCGTGACACCCTGGCGGACAACCAGACCGAGACTCTCCTGCCGGTCCAGCAGGACGGCGAGCTGAGCGAGGCCGACCTGGCGTCCAGCGACCTGGTGCTTCTTGGCGGCCATGGCGAGAACAGCCTGGCCACCCGGCTCCAGGCCGAAGGTAAGCTGCCCCTGGAAGGGGGGCGAGGCTGGTTCCGTTGGCAGGGAACCACCCATGGCCACCCGGATGAAGGAGATCGGAAGAGC
>JBBIHT010000392.1:0-1912 GCA_037446845.1 Geothrix sp.
GGTTCTGCTTCTTGACCAGCTTCTGGGCGTCGTCAAAGGCACCCACCAGTCCAAAACCCAGCAGGGAGATCAGCACCCCCCAGATGGCCCCGTTCTTCAAATCGCACCACAGCAGGGTGCTAAGCGTGATCACGGCCAGAATGAGGATGCCGCCCATGGTCGGGGTGCCCGCCTTCTTCTGGTGGTTCTCCGGCCCCTCGCCCCGGATGGGCTGCCCCATCTTCAGGGCGGTAAGCGTACGGATGACCCAGGGCCCCAGCAGCAGGCTCAGCACCATGGCGGTGGCCGCGGCCAATGCTGTGCGGAAGGTCACATAGCGGAAGACCGAAAAACCCGGAACCACATCGCGGAAGGGAGTGAGAAGCCAAGGCAGCATGGACGCATCCGATGAGGTGAGGGCGGGAAATCAGTGGGCGAGCAGCCAGTCCACCGCGCGTTCACTGCGCCAGTGGCGGCTGCCCTTCACCAGGATACGGGCTCCGGGAGAGATTGCGGAGAGGCCGGAGGGATCATCGCGCAGGGACTCGAAATCCGGGAAGGCTCGCGCCCCGGCGCCGAAGCCTTCGGCCAGATCCCGGGCGAAATCGCCATAGGCCCAGAGGGCCCCGAGACCCAGCCGCTTCAGGCCGCGACCCGTGGCGCGGTGGAGCTGCGCCGCGTCGGGGCCCAGTTCCCGCATCGAACCCAGCACCGCCACCGCCTCCCCGCCCGGCACCTGGAGCAGGGCCCGGGCACAGGCGTGGATGGAATCTGGGCTGGCGTTGTAGGTTTCGTCCAGGAGCCAGCCCCCGTGGGCCCGGGGATGGAGGCGCCCCCTTCCCGCTTCTGGCAGGACCTTGGCCATTTCTCCTGCCACCCGGGCGCCCTCGGCGCCGGTATGGATCGCCAGGGCGGCGGCCAGGGCGGCGTTCCGCACCTGGTGTTCCCCGGCCAACCGCAACTCGAAGGGGATGCCTCCCTGCGGCGTTCTCAGCGTGAAGGACTGACCCGCGGCGCCCAGGGACTTCACCTGCTCCCAGCCGTAGGCCTCTCCGTCGCCCACCGCCAGGGCCTTCGCATGCCTGGCCCAGGGCTGCCTCGCCACCCAGCGGCACCAGGGGTCCATGGCGAGATGCGCCCAGACTCCACCGGGCCGGATCCCTGCCACCAGCTCGCCCTTGGCCCGGGCGATGCCCTGCGGCCCCTCGGGAAAGTTCTCCATATGGGAGGTTCCCACCAGGGTGATGAGCCCCGCATCCAGGGGGGCGATCTCGGTGAGGCGGGAAATCTCGCCCGGTGTGCTCATGCCCATCTCCAGCACCACGGCCCCAAGCCCCTCGGGGAGCGTGGCCAGGGCCTCGGGCAGGCCCAGGCCGTTGTTGCGGTTCCCCGGCGTTCTCCAGGCTTCCAGGGCCGCCGCCAGCAGCTCCTTGGTGCTGGTCTTGCCAACGCTCCCGGTGACCCCCAGCACCTGCCGCGGCCGAACGGCGGCCAGGCGGGCCCGCCCCCAGGCCTGCAGGGCGACGAGCGTATCCGGCACCACCAGCTGGGGAATGAGCAGCTCCATGGGATGATCCACCAGCAAGGCCATGGCACCCCGATGCACTGCCTGGGAGCAGAAGTCATGCCCATCCCGCTCGGCCCTGATGGCCACGAAGCACGCCCCCGGCTGGAGTGTTCGCGTGTCCATGGAGAGGGCCTGGGGTACGCCTTCCCCGGCGCCCAGGACTTCGCCGTTCAAGTACTGACTCGCCTGCGACAGGGACCAAAGGCTCATGTCAACTCCCGGGATGAGGCGCGTCGCAGGCGGTCGCGGACCGCGTCCTCGCGTACCTGCACGAGCTGGAGCTCGACGTCGACGAGGACGGCGTCGGCCCGAGCATCGACGCGACGGCGGGCAATTTGCTCTGCCGGCTGGAGCCGACGGTCGAGG
>JBBIHT010000393.1:0-1905 GCA_037446845.1 Geothrix sp.
CATGCGTATAGATTTGCGTCGTTGAAATATCGGCGTGCCCGAGCAATTCCTGCACGACCCGCAAATCGGCGCCATTTTGCAAAAGATGGCTCGCGAAGGCATGGCGGAGCACATGGGGGCTCACGGTCCCGGGATTCAGTCCCGCAGTCCGGGCGTAGCCCTTGAGCAATCTCCACAGGTGCTGCCGCGTGAGCGCCTCGCCCCGCTGGCCCACGAACAGGGTGTCGCCACCCGGGTTAAACGCCGCTCGGAGGCCCAGCCAGGAACGGATCCAGTGCTCGGCCCTTGCCCCAAAGGGAATGAGCCGGTCTTTTCGTCCCTTCCCCGTGACCCGAAGAAATCCCTCGTCCAGGAAGACCGCCAGGGCAGGGAGTTCTGCCAGTTCAGACACGCGAAGCCCCGAGGCGTACATCAGCTCCAGCCAGGCGCGGTCCCGTACCCCCAGGGGCGTAGCGAGATCGGGTGCCTCCAGCAGGGCCACCATCTGGGATTCGGACAGCGTGCGCGGAAGGATCCGCGGTGGATGGGGGGGCCTGGCCACGGCCTCGGGGCCTGCGCCGCCGCCCCCTTCCAGGCGCAGGAAGGCCAGGAAGGCCCGCAGGCTGCTGCTGAGGCGCGCCAGGCTGCGCGGGGCCTTGCCCTCGCTCTGTTGGGCCACGAGGAAAGTGCTGATCAGGTCCCGGTCCAGTTCGCATGGAGTCAAATCCTGCCCGGAGGCCCAAACCGCGAGTTGAGTCAGGTCCGAAAGGTAGCCTTCCGCAGTGCGCGGAGACAGACCCCGTTCCACGGCGAGATGGACCTTGAACTCTCGCAGGCTCGCGCCCCAGCCGTGGGGCCAGCCTGCGGGGGGTTCCTCATGAAGGGGCTGCCGGGGCATGGTTCCATTGTGCGTGATAAAACCGCGAACCTACCCAGAGTTTGGCAATCCGGGGAAGAGTGTGATAGGGTTTCCAGGTTCGTTTGGAGGAGCCCCCGATGGCTGAAGTTAAGAAGAAGGTCATTGCGATCATTGCCGAGCAGTTGGCCAAGCCCGAAGATTCCATTACCGAGTCAAGCCATTTCGTGGACGACCTTGGTGCCGACAGCCTCGATACGGTCGAGATCATCATGGCCATCGAGGAGGCGTTCAGCCTCGAGATTCCTGAAAGCGAGCAGGAGAAGATTCGTACCGTGGGCGATGCCATCGCCTATATCCAGAAGCACGCGAAGGCCTGAATCGCCGAGCATATCCCCGTGCCGCAGCGCCCCTCCATAGGCCCTGCGGCACAATTCTTTTTCCGGCTGCGGGTCCGATTCCCGGAGCTCGTTTCCTTCAAGAGGTAGAGCCATGACCAGGACAGTCCAGCGCCGCCGGGTCGTCATTACTGGAATGGGGACCGTGAACCCCTGCGGCCTCCACGTGTCGGAAACCTGGGACAACCTCCTGGCTGGCAGAAGCGGCATCGGGCCCATTGACCGGTTCGATGCCACGGACTATGCCTGCCGGATCGCCGGTCAGGTGAAAGGGTTCAACCCGGATACCTGTGTGGACAAGAAGGAACAGAAGAAGATGGATCTGTTCATCCAGTACGCCATGGGGGCCGCCCAGGAGGCTTGGCGGGATGCGGGCTTCGACCAGATCGAACTGACCAAGGCCGAGCGGGAAGCCTTCGGGGCCTGCATTGGCAGTGGCATTGGCGGCCTCAGCACCATCTGGGAGGAGGCCAATGGCTACCGGGGCCCCCGCCGAACCAGTCCTTTCTTCATTCCCAGCCTGATCGTGAACATGGCCAGTGGCCAGGCCAGTATCAAGTACGGCCTTCAGGGCCCCAATAGTGCCGTGGCCACGGCTTGCGCAACGGGCGCCCATGCCATCGGCGACGCGGCCCGGCTCATCGCCTTCGGGTATGCGGACCGCATGATGGC
>JBBIHT010000394.1:0-1900 GCA_037446845.1 Geothrix sp.
AAGAAGGGGATGATCGTGTCCGGGAACGAATATTACGCCCCAGGCACCTCATCGACATAGGAGGGTCCACCGGGGGCCGTCTGTTAGGCTTTTTCCTTCCCACGAGTTCCCGATGATCCTGCCGAAGATCGCCTGCCTGCTGCTTGCCACCGTGAGCCTCCTGGGGCAGGGCCCTGCCACTCTGGGCATTGCCGATATCCGACCAGGCATGAAGGGTTACGGCCGGACGGTCTTCAAAGGAGGGAAGATCGAGCGCTTCGACTTCGAGGTGCTCGGCGTCCAACGCAACGCCGCCCCGGGCCGAAGCCGGATCATGGTGCGGGCCTCCGGTGGGCCCTTGGCCGAAACGGGCATCCTGGCGGGCATGAGCGGCAGCCCCTGCTACCTGGATGGCAAGCTCATCGGTGCCCTGAGCACGGGCATTGCCTTCGAGAAGGACGCCATTGGTGGCATTACACCCATCGCTGAAATGTTCGAACAGCTCCGGGACCTGCCCGACACGGCACCCAGCCGGACACCGCTGATCCTGCCCAAGCTGGAGCCCCCCAAGGTGCTCAAGGCCGCCCTGGCGGGGCAGATGGTGGACCTCGGCCCGTACCTCGGGGCGTCCGATGGGCCGGCCCTGCCCATGCTAATCTCCGGTACCCCCTTGGGTCGCGAAGCCAGGCGCCTTTGGGACGGCCTGCCGGTGGCCTTCGCCGCCGGGCCAACCCTGGCCGGGGGCAGGGAGGAGGCCAGCCCCCTGGAGCCTGGAGGCATGGCGGCCATCACCCTCATGCAGGGCGACCTGGATCTGGCGGCTGCGGGGACCATCACCCATGTCTCGGGGAAGCGGGTGATGCTTTTCGGTCATCAGTTGTTCAACCTGGGGCCCGTGGATCTGCCCCTCTGGTCGGCCACCGTGGCCGCCACCGTGGCCAGCTACCAGGGCTCCTTCAAGATGGCGATGCCGGTTGCACCCATCGGCGCCCTGCGCCTGGACCGCAGTTCGGGTGTGGCTGGTCTCCTGGGGGCCGAGGCCCGCATGATTCCCATGCGCATCGGGCTCAACCTGGGGGGCAGGCGCACCGTCAATTTCCGCTTCGAGATGATGGATCATCCGGTGGCCTCCCCGGCCCTGGCGGCGACCGCGGTGGCGCAGGTGCTGGATGCCCACGGTCGCGGGATGGGATTCCAGAGCCTTTCCATGCAGGGGAACATCAAGCTGGCGGGGCACCCTGCCATCCAGATCGAGAATGTGATCGCCGACCTCAATCCTGGCCGCATGGCCCAGTTCCTGGGCGGGATGCTGCAGGCCATCAGCCTGAACCCCTTCGAGCGCCCCCAGTTCGAGGGCATTTCCCTGACCATCAAGGCCGAGGAACGCCTTGACCTCACCATGATTGCTGGGGTTCGCGTGCTGAAAGCGCGGGCGAGGCGCGGGGAGATTCTGCCGGTGCTGGTGACACTCCAAAACATCCAGGGTGTGCGGGAAACCGCCACCTTCAATATCCAGGTCCCCGCCTCGGCGGCCCTGGGCAAGGCCACCCTGCTGGTGGGGGATGGGTACAGCCTCACGGCGGCGGACCCCGATGAACGGCGCATCGAAGTTGCCAGCCTGGGCGATGTGGTCCGGCTGCTGAATGGGGCGCTCCGCAACAACCACGCCTACGCGCTCCTGGTCCAGACCCAGGCTGGGGCCGGCCTTCGCGGCAGCCGCATCGAGGGCATCCCGCCCTCGGTGGCAAGCCTGGTGGGGGGCGACGGGGCGAGCAGCGACAATCGGCTGCAGCGGCGCATTCTGGGTCGCGCGGTCCTGCCCCTGGAACGGGAAGTCAGGGGCATCAGTCAACTGGAAGTGGAGGTCGAGTAGATGAGCCTGCAAAATAAGGTTTTAGTGCGCTGGTGGGTCCTCTGCCTG
>JBBIHT010000395.1:0-1897 GCA_037446845.1 Geothrix sp.
CGGCTCGGCCAGTCTGGAGGTCACGGTCGACCGCAAGGGCGCCAAGCGAACTCTGGTCTTCTCCGGTGACGTCGGCGCCAGCCACCGGCCGCTCCTACGTGACCCCGAGCCGTTCGACCACGCCGAGCCGTTCTGGTTCTACCTGCCCGGCGTCCTGCTGGGCGAGTTCATCCTGCTCTGGCTCATCCTCCGGTTGCTCATCAGCGATCCCATCCAGACCACCGTGGAGGCCATGCAGCGGCTGGAACGGGGGGAGGCCGACGCGCGCATCCCCGTCCGGCGGAGCGACGAGCTGGGACTCATTGCCGCTCGGTTCAACGACATGGCCGCCCAGCTGGAAAAGGCCGGGCAGGACCGGGAGGCCCTGATCCTGGAGGTTCGAGGGCTGAACAGCCATCTGCAGGAGCGCATTGACGCCGCCCTCTCGGAGCTGCAGGCCAAAAACGCGGAGCTGGAACGGCTCGCCGCCCGCAATGCCCTGCTGCGGGAAGAGCTTGGCACCCAGGAACGACTGGCCGTCGCCGGCCAGCTCACCGCCACCTTCGCCCACGAGGTGGGCACACCGCTCAACCTCGTGAATGGCCACCTCCAGCTCCTGGACGCCCAGAAGGACCTTCCCGACAAGACCCGTGAGCGCCTGGGCGTCATCCAGGCCCAGATTCGCCGAGTGGGCGACATCGTCCGTCGCCTGCTGGATCTCACCCGCCCCCCCCAGCTCCACCTGGAGGCCCAGTCCCTGGCGCACCTGCTGGCTGATCTGCAGCATCTCTGGAATCCCACGCTCACCGCCCACGGCATCACCGTTGACATCGAGGCACCGCCCGCCTGCACCCTGAGCGTGGACCGGAAGCAGATGGAGCAGTTGTTCCTGAACCTCATGAACAATGCCGTGGACGCCATGCCCGCCGGTGGCACAGTTCGGCTGGCAGCGCGGCCCTGCGAGGAGAGCGACGCCGGGTCGCCCATGTGGGAAGTCCGCTTCCAGGATTCGGGACAGGGCATCCCGGCAGAGCTGCTAGCCCAGGTTTTCAAGCCGATGTTCACCACCAAGGCCGGGGGCAAGGGCACGGGCCTGGGCCTCAGCATCTGCCGCGACATCGTGCGCAACCATGGCGGGGAGATCCGCATCGAAAGCATCGAGGGCAGGGGCACCAGCCTGGTCTTCACCCTGCCAGGGGCCTAGATCTCCACCACTTCCACTTCCTCCAGGGCCCCATGCAGGAAGCGGCTTCCCACCTCCTTCAGGCGGCTGCTGGCATCCGTGAGCTGCACCCGCAGGGTGCCATGGTCACTGGCGGTGCGGTAGCCGAGGGTGCCCTGCAGCAGGCGATCCACCGCGGTGGCGGTGACCAGACCACTGTCAATCCAAAGCGTGCCGGGCCGACACCGCTCCAGGCTCGGCAGCAGGGTGGGGTAGTGCGTGCAGCCCAGCACGATGGTTTTCACCTCGAAGGGCAGCAGGTTCAGGTAGCGGCGGCAAATGCTATCCGTCACAGGGTCATCAAACCAGCCCTCCTCGGCCAGGGGCACCAGCAGGGGGCAGGCCACGCTATGGATCACCTTGTCCGGCGAGTGGCGCCGGATGGCGGCGACATAGGCGGCGCTGCTGATGGTGGCCAGGGTGCCGATGACGCCGATCACCCCCGGCACGGCGGCGGCGGCTTCTCCCCCGGGCTCGATCACACCGATCACCGGGCAGGGACTGACCGCCTGCAGGGCGGGCAAGCCATGGGCGCTGGCCGTGTTACAGGCGATGACAATGAGTTTCGGGGCGTGGCGCTGGAGCAGCTCTCCCTCCGGCTGCTCGACCACGACGGCGCGTTCTTTCCGGAGACGATGCATTTCTGGGGCGCCTACGCGAACGACAATTACGGATGGCAACGCGAAGGACATCCTG
>JBBIHT010000396.1:0-1891 GCA_037446845.1 Geothrix sp.
TTGCCTCTGGGGATTCCTGCGCTCCTGGACCGCCGCCCTGGCCTTCGGCATCGGGGCCGCCGCCAGCCTGGCCTTCTGGGGCTTGCACGGTTTTCTCACGGCCCGCATGTTGACCCCGTCCCTGCGCCGGAGATGGCTCTACGCCTGTCTGTCCCTGGGAAAACTGGCGTTGATCGCCCTGGTTCTGCGTGGGATGATGGTTCGATATCCGGCCGAAGCCTTGCCGGTGGCCACTGGAATCCTGATTTTCGTGGCCGGAATTATTCTGGAGGCGGCCCGCTTGGCCTTCCAGAAGCCTGAAGCCCCACCGCCTGCCTGAGGTCCGACCGACATGGAACACCACGCCTCCCTGCTTGCCCAATGGCTGACCCAGGTCCTCGGCTTGGCCCGGCATGCCTGGCCAGGTTTCGCCCATGGCGCGCACCTCTCCCTGCTGGAACGGTACGACCACCTGCTCAACGCCACCCTGGCGGCGCTGCTCGCCATGGTGATCACGGCGCTAGTCCGCAAGAATCTCGACCGCATTCCGGGCCCCCTCCAGCAGATTTTCGAAGGGGTGGTGGAGTGGCTGAAGGGCATGCTGAACGACAACATCGCTCACCACGGGGAGCGCTACCTGCCCTTCATCGGCACCATGGCCCTCTTCGTGTTCTTCAACAATCTTTTCGGCCTGATCCCTGGCCTCAGTCCCGGCACCAGCAACTGGAATATCACTCTCGGCGCGGCGCTGGTGGTTTTCGGTTATTACAACTACCACGGCATGAAGGAACAGGGCTTTGTGAAGTATTGGGCCCACTTCGCCGGCCCCATCTGGTGGCTGATGCCCCTGATGTTCCCGCTGGAGATCCTCGGCCTGCTGAGCCGCATCCTGAGCCATTCCCTGCGACTTTTCGGCAACATTGCCGGCGAGCATGTGGTGGCGGGCATCTTCTTCGGCCTGATGCCCCTGCTATTGCCCGTGCCCATGATGTTCCTGGGCCTCTTCTTCGGCCTGATCCAGACCTTCGTGTTCACGATGCTTGCCACGATCTACCTGAGTGGTGCCGTCTCGCACGAGCATTGATGCGGGTTCGGCGGGCGCCGGCCCAGCGGGAATAGGCCCCAGAACCCCGTGTGCCTCCCTCGCGAGTTGCTGATCAGACCCTTCCGCACGCTTTCCCTTTCACAGTCCGCGGGATTCCGAACCCCGGGGGCAACCCACCAAGGAGCACTACCATGAAGAAGTTCCTTACTACCGCCTTCCTGTTCACCCTGGCCGCTGTGGCCTTCGCCCAGGGCGCCCCCGCCGTCGCCCAGAAAAGCCTCTTCGAAGGCCAGTTCGTGGCCCATCTCTCCCTCGCCATCGCGGCCGCTGGCTGCGGCCTGGCCCAGGGCAAGGCCGTAGTCGCCGCCTGCGAGGGCGTGGCCCGCAATCCCCAGGCCGCAGGCAACATCCGCACCACCATGATCATCGGCCTGGCCCTCATCGAGGCCCTGGTGATCTACGTGCTCGTGGCCGCCTTCGCCATCAAGTAGACTCGGGAGTTCATGGCGGGGCGCTTCCAGCGGAAGCGCCCCGTTTTTCATGTTTGCGGCAAAATGCCGATAGGCCAGATGATCCCATGACTCCCCAATCCTTCTTCCCCATGCCTCCCGAGATCACCAAGGTGGTCCTCGGTGGCGGGTCTCCCATTGATCTCGATGGCCTGCGGGTGCATTCCCCCAAGGAGGCCATGGATTTCGCCCTCAACTATGGCTACGACATGGAGGTCCCCTACCAGCGGGCTCATGTGCAGCGGGTCTATGAGGACGCCGTGGATTTCCTGGAGGGGGTGATCCTCGAAGGGACGGAATTGCATCTCCCGGGAGAAGTGCTGGCCGTGCAGGATCCCCTGGTCCTCCTCCTGTGGGC
>JBBIHT010000397.1:0-1866 GCA_037446845.1 Geothrix sp.
CTGATGCGACGGTGCATGTGGTGAAGAAAGGGGAGTCGGCCGCCCAGGTGGCTCGAATCCATGGATTGGGTCTGGCTGAGCTGGCAGAGCTCAACCCCCGCCTGCGCCTGTCTCGCCTTGCCATTGGCACGAAGCTGAGGATCCAGGCCCCGGCCACTTTGGAAGCGCATGCCTCCGCTCGCCTCGGCGGCGATGCCCCTGCGGAGCCGACCACCGTGACGGCTCCCTCGAAGCCCCTGGGCGCACTGCCCGCCTCCCCCCGCTTCACCTCCACCCCCATGCCGCACCTTGAGCAACTGCTCCCATATCAGGTCCGGACTCGGGTAGCGGATCTGGATCAGGCCCGGAGGGGCATGGGTGAGCCTGGCGCCGCCTCGAACCTGCTGTCCAGCCTCCACCCGGTCATGCCCCCCATGTCGGATGCTGAATACAGGGCCCTGCTTCCGGTGTTCAGTCCTGCGGACCCTGCCCACCTGGACCTGATCTGGCCCGTGGAGACCCGGACCATCAGCTCCGCCTGGGGCCCCCGCATGCGCACGCGGGTGGTGCGCGTGCGGAACCAGCGCAAGAAGCGGGTCCGCTACCGTGGCCGCCACCGGGGCGTGGATCTCAACGCCCCCAAGGGAACCGCCGTTTTCGCCGCCCTGGATGGCGAGGTCATCTTCGCGGGGCGCCACAAGCAGTACGGCAACCATGTGGTTCTCGATCACGGCAATGGGGTGGTGACCCTCTATGCCCATCACCAGCTGAACCTGGTCCAGGCGGGCGACATCGTTCGCCGCGGCCAGAAGATCGCGGAAGTGGGGCGCACGGGCAATGCCACGGGGCCCCATCTCCATTTCGAGCTGAAGATTGATGGCGTCCACCAGAATCCTCTGCCCATGCTGAACGACGAGGAGGAAGTTCCAGAGGAAATGGCCTCGCGGAATGCCTTGGTGGGCGCCAGCCTCGGAACTTCGGGTCCAGGGGCGTTGCGCTGAACCAAGTGCGGCCTGGTGGCATCCAGAGGAAGCGGACCTCCCGATCCCGGTGCGGGATCAGGGCCCTGGGCCGTGCTAGACTCAGTCCTTTCGCTGCATTGAGGTGGTCATGCCCGTGAATCGAGCCTTCCTCCAGACCCTGGGGGCCATCGCCGTGCTGGCCTTGGCCCTGGCCTGCGGAGGCAAGGGCGCCAAGGCGACCGCTCCCGCCGATACCGTCATCCTGGGCGGCACCGTCACCTACAGCCGGGTGCCCCTGGCCAAGGACGCCAACGGCGTTCCCACGGGCCTGGTGGACGAAACCGTCGCGGCGAATCTCCAAAGCCTGCCAGCCCGGAAGGTCGCCGTACGGGCCTACCAGCAGGTGGAACAGACCCAGCCCGACGGCTCCAAGACCCTGATCTGGATCCTGGCCAAGGCCACCTTCACCGATGTCCTGGGCAACTACGCCATGGAGGTCAAGAAGGATCGTCTCACCATGGTGGAACTCCAGAGTTCCTTCGATGGCGGCAATGCCCTTCTGGTGAATGTCCTGGGGGAACCCGGTGGCATCCAGAGCCCTACCGGCGTCCTGGACCGCCTGAAATACGCGCTCCGCAAAGCCGCCGACGGCACCGCCCCGGCCGGGGTCGTCGCCCCGGCCTCCATGCTGACCGCCCAATCCACCGTGAACTTCACCGTGGGCCTGAAGGACACCTGGTGGCTGGTGGATACCGCCTATAACCTGGGGACCAGCGAAGCCCCCATGGTGCCCCTGGCCACGCTCGAAACGGATCAGCCAGGCCGCACCACGGGCGAAGGCACCGGCAGCCGCGTGCTGGCCATCGGAGACACCCTGGCCAGCCATGTGCTGGTCTATGACATCGACACACCCGGGACCACCCTC
>JBBIHT010000398.1:0-1848 GCA_037446845.1 Geothrix sp.
CTGAATGGTGCCAGCGACCCGGTCCTTTGCAAACGCTTGGAGGCCCTGGACCTGCCCTTCCTGGAGGAGGAGCTTCCCAGGGCCCTCCAGCAGTCCCTGGAAGGCGTGGCCCGGGTCAAAGCCATCGTCCAGTCCATGAAGGACTTCTCCCATCCCGGCAGCGAGACGAAGGTACCCGCCGACCTGAACCGCGCCATTGAGAGCACCGTCACCATCTCGCGCAACGAGTGGAAGTATGTGGCCGACCTGGAACTGAGTCTGGCCCCAGACCTGCCGCTGGTGCCCTGCTTCCTGGGCGAGCTCAACCAGGCGATCCTGAACCTCCTGGTCAACGCCGCCCACGCCATCGAGACAGCCCTGGGCGGTCGGGACTCTGGCCAGCGGGGACGCATCGAAATCAGCACCGCGCTCTCCGGGCAGGAGGTGGAAATCACGGTCCGCGACACCGGTTGTGGCATTCCCGAAGCCCATCGCGAGCGCATCTTCGAATCCTTCTTCACCACCAAGGAGGTGGGCCGGGGCACCGGCCAGGGCCTGGCCATCGTGCACGCGGTGGTGGTGCAGAAACATGGCGTCAACGCCCGCGATGCCATGCCCGGCGGCGGCCGCATCCAGGTGGAATCCGAAGTGGGCCGAGGCAGTGCGTTCCATGTGTTCCTGCCCCTCCACAACCCAGGAGCGTGAGATGGCTCCCCCGCTCCCATCAGTCCTCTTCGTGGATGACGAGCCCTTCATTCTCGATGGCCTGCGGCGCATGCTCCGCTCGCTGCGCCATGACTGGGACCTGCACTTCGCCCCCGGCGGCCAGGAGGCCCTGGTGCTCATGGCAGACCACCCCTTCGCCGTGGTGGTTTCCGACATGCGCATGCCCGGCATGAATGGCGCCCAGCTGCTGCAGGAGATCCGGCAACGGTACCCGCTCACCATCCGGGTCATTCTCTCCGGCCATGCGGACCGCGAACTAGTGACCCAGTGCGTGGGCGTGGCCCACCAGTACCTGGCCAAGCCCTGCGATGCCGAGACCCTGAAAGCCACCCTGGACGCCCTGCGGGCCATGGTAGGGCCCGCTTCGGCGACCGAGGTCCGCCGCCTGGTGGGCACCCTGGATCGCCTGCCGGCCCTGCCGGGGTTGTACCAGGAATTGCGGCAGGCCCTGGGGAAGGAGAACACCGGACCGGCGGAGCTGGGCGCCATCATCTCCCAGGATCCCGGCATGACGGCCCAGGTCCTCAAGCTGGTGAACAGCTCGTATTTCGGCCTGCGGCGCAGCCTCAGCACCGCCCACGAAGCCGTTTCCTACCTGGGGCTAGATACCCTTCGGACCCTAGTGCTGGCCCACGGGGTCTTCGACGCCCAGGCCCCCTTCGCCTGCCAGGCCCTCAGCCTTAACGATCTCTGGACCCACAGCCTCGCCGTGGCCACCCAGGCCGCCACCCTGGCCCGGCTGGAGGGCCAGCCCCGGGCCTTCCAGGACACCTGCTTCGCGGGCGGCATCCTCCACGACCTGGGACTCCTGGTGTTGGCGAACGGCCTGCCCGAACGCTGCGACGAGGCCGCCCGCCGGGTACAGGCGGAAGGCCGTCGCCTGGCCGCCGTGGAGCTGGAGATGTTCGGCTGTACCCATGGCGAAGTGGGCGCCTACCTGCTGGGGCTCTGGGGCCTGCCACCCGCCATCCTCGCCATCCTCCGCGAGCACCATGGCCGGGGGCTTGCCTCCGGTTGTGCCTTCACGCCGTCCGTGGCGGTGTGGGCGGCGGACCTCCTCGCCGGACACAGCGGCGTCCATCCCCTGTTTGAGGCGGACGATGCCGACTTCGCCACCCTCGCCGATCTGGGCTTCGCGCCTCG
>JBBIHT010000399.1:0-1795 GCA_037446845.1 Geothrix sp.
TGGTCATCGTGGGTTAGCATAGACCTTTCGTCCGCTCAGCCCCATGGACCACCAGCCCCGCCCGAGACGACCCGATGATTCCAAGCCCTGACATCCTGGCATCCCTTCCAGCCGGCCGGCGCCTCACCCTTTTCTTGACCCCCCTGGCCCTGATTCTGGCCGTAGCTGGGACGGGCTGCTACCGGGCCACGGGCATCTCGCGCCCCACGGTGGCGGTGGAGGAAATTCCGGCCTCAGGCGGGGACCGGGTGGCCGGGCTGAAGGCCACAGCCGGGCCTGGGGATTTCTTCCTGGGGAATGACGCCATCCAGATGGCGGTGGATGGCGCGGCCTTCGGCGACCGGGAAGGGCAGTTCGGCGCTCCTTCCGGCGGCGCCATTTTGGATGCGGGTACCATCGCTCTGGATCAGAGCTTCAAGCGCGTCTCGATGCCCACGGATCTGCTGGAGCGCCTGGGTCCCGTGGTGAACCAGGATCCCGACCTGCCGCTGGTTTTCGATCAGTTCATGCCAGGCAATGCCAACAACTCGGTGTATCTCGAGATGCGGGGCTACCTGCTCGATGCCTCAGGCAAGCTGGGCGTCGCCCGGGATCCCCAGGGGCGCGTGGCGGGCGTCACAGTGGTGCACCGCATCACCCTCAACAAGAGCGAGGCCTTCTTTACACTGGAAACCACCCTGACCAATGGTTCCGGGGCAACCCTGCCCCTGCGCAACCTTGGTGACTATCTCTCCCAGCGCGGAGGGGGCTTCCGTTTCGTGGTCCCGGCCGTCGCCACTTCCTCCGGGGCGCCCCTCGGCAACTGGGGCGTGGAAATCCCCGGCTCTGATTTTGCCGCCCCGCTCTCCACCAGCGTGGTGGCACCCATGGTGGCGCTCATGGGCGCGGAATCCGCTGGCGACACCCTGGACAGCCACGCGTCCCTGGGCCTGTTGCCCCTGGATGTGGAAGGCGCCCTGGTGGCCTCGGATCCCCAGCAGGCTCTCACCGAGGCCCGTCCCCGCTTTCCCGCCCGTCTGGTGGTGGGATCCCCGGCCGTGGTTTCCCTGGCTGCGGGCCAGTCGCTGAACTACCGTCGCAGGCTGTATGTGGTGGGCGGCTCCAGCGTCAGCGCGATCTTGCCGGCCCAGGGCTCCACGGTGTTCAACGAAATGGTCCAGGCCCGGGCGGCCTTGAGGGGCGAGGAAGTGGGTTTCCTGGCCTACGATGCCTTCGGCACCGCCCAGCGGGGCGGCCCCCTGCAGACTGAGTTCCGGTTTGAGCGGTACACCTATCCCGGTCCCGTGGCGACCTTCGACCCGGCCGATCCCGCCAACCCCGCCAGCGATCCTGCGAACTGGAGGACCGAGCGCGTGGAATGGCGGGAACCCACCGATATCCCATCCTTCAGTTCTCCCGTCGGCCTCCTCCTGCCAGCCCTGGCGGACTCCGTGACGGGTCGCACCCAGCGCTACCGGCTCTCGGCCCGCAATGCCTTCCAGCAGGGGGCGCCCCTGTACCTGGGCACCAATGTGCTGGATCCGGCCCGGCCCAATCTGCAGACCTCCATCACGCCCTCCAAGGCCCAACTCTGGCAGGTGGGCGAGAAGCTGAGCCCGGAGCGTGCTGAAGTCCTGGATACGGCGGGCAATGTCATTCGACAGAAACAGACGGCTCACGCCTTTTCGGCCCGGCAGTCGGGAACCCTGGAGAACGGTGGCCTGAATCCCCTGCGCCTCACCTTCCAGGGGATTGGTGGAGCTGAGGATCCCTCCGTCCAGAGGCTGCGGAAACTCTCCAGCGAGTTCAGCCCCAT
>JBBIHT010000400.1:0-1766 GCA_037446845.1 Geothrix sp.
CATCCTCGAGGTCTACCTCAACATCGTGGAGTTCGGCGATGGCATCTACGGTGCCGAGGCCGCAGCCCGAAGTTTCTTCGGCAAGCCGGCGAAAGGGCTGAGCGCCAGCGAAGCCGCGCTGCTGGCGGCCGTGTTGCCCAATCCCCACAAGTTCCACGCCAACGCGCCCAGCGAATACCTCCGGGGCCGCCAGGCCTGGATCCTGGGCCAGATGCGACAGCTCGGGGGAGCCCAGGTGGTGAGGGCGTTGTAGCAATGCCGGGCGGGTCGCAACCTCACAGCCAAGTGGCAGAGCGGTTATCGGACTCGCGGAATTCCCTACCCTTTGGTTCAGATCCACTTGGCGCGGTATAGAATGAACCATCTCCCAGGAGGATTCCCATGAAGACACCTGTTCGTGTGGCCGTCACCGGTGCCGCCGGTCAGATCGGCTACAGCCTGCTCTTCCGCATCGCCAGCGGCGCCATGCTCGGCGAGGACCAGCCGGTGATCCTGCAGTTGCTGGAAATCACGCCAGCCCTGAAAGCCCTCAACGGCGTCGTCATGGAGCTGAAGGACTGTGCCTTCCCCCTGCTGGCTGGCGTCGTCACCTCCGATGATCCCATGGTGGCTTTCAAGGACGCGGACTATGCGCTGCTGGTGGGCGCGCTGCCCCGCAAGGCGGGCATGGAGCGATCCGATCTGCTCAGCGCCAACGGTGGCATCTTCAAACCCCAGGGCTACGCGCTCAGTGAAGTCGCCAGCCGCAAGGTGAAGGTGCTGGTGGTGGGCAATCCCGCCAACACCAACGCGCTCATCGCCCTGTCCAACGCCCCCAAGCTCAAGCCCACCCAGTTCCACGCCATGGTGCGTCTGGATCACAACCGCGCCATCTCCCAGCTGGCGGAGAAGACAGGCAAGCCCGTTACCGCCATCAAGAAAATGACCATCTGGGGCAACCACAGCACGACCCAGTTCCCGGATCTCTACCATGCGGAGGTGGACGGGAAAAAGGCTGCGGCCGTGGTCAATGACCAGGAATGGTACGAGAAGTCGTTCATCCCCACCGTGGCCAAGCGCGGCGCGGCCATCATCGAAGCCAGGGGGCTCAGCAGTGCCGCCAGCGCCGCCAACGCCGCCATCAGCCACATGCGGTCCTGGGCGCTGGGCACACCCGAGGGCGACTGGACCAGCATGGGCATGGTGTCCGATGGCAGCTACGGCGTGCCCCAGGGCCTGGTCTATGGGTTCCCCGTCACCGTGAAGGGGGGCCAGGTGGAAGTTGTCCAGGGCCTTGACATCAACGCCTTCAGTCGCGCCAAGATGGATGCCACCGCCAAGGAGTTGGAGGAGGAGCGGGAGGCCGTACGGCACCTGGGTCTTGTGAAATAATATTCGGCTCGATTGGGATGTTCACGCAGGGGGTTTCCCCTGCGTTTTTTTGCCCGTGGCGTCCCCTGGAACGGGTCCTATGTTTGGATCAATGGCCGGAGGTGGATCATGATGAACCCCATTGAGCGGCGCCAGAGCTGGAGCAGGATTGTTGGCGTTGAAAGGCGCTCTGCGCCTTTGGGCGTCCTGGAGGGCCGACCTCTGCCCGATCCTACCCGCCTGGAGGATGAGGAGTTCCTGGAGGCCAAGGCCGACCTCGAGCTGCAGAAACGGAAGGGCCAGGACCATTTCGAGCGGTGGGGCGGGCCTTTCCATTTCGACTAGGCTGACTGTCTTGACAGGCAGATCCTGGAGGGGCAAATTGACTGACCTCCCAGGATGCCCGTGGCCCAGGT
>JBBIHT010000401.1:0-1740 GCA_037446845.1 Geothrix sp.
ACATGTAGCTGGTGCCCTTCACCATGGTGATGAAATCCGTGATGGCGGGGCTGTACACCGCCCCGCCCGCGCAGGGGCCCATGATGAGGCTGATCTGGGGAATGACACCCGATGCCAGGGTATTGCGCAGGAAGATGTCGGCATAGCCGCCCAGGCTGACGACGCCCTCCTGGATGCGCGCCCCGCCGCTGTCATTGAGGCCGATGACCGGACAGCCCACCTTCATGGCGAGATCCATGACCTTGCAGATCTTCTTGGCATAGGCCTCAGACAGGGATCCACCGAACACCGTGAAGTCCTGAGCGAAAATCGCCACGGGGCGGCCGTCCACGCGGCCGAACCCCGTCACCACCCCGTCGCCCGGGATCTTCTCCACCCCCGGCGTGCGGTGCACCACGAGGGCGTCCATCTCCTCGAAGGAGCCCTCGTCCAGGAAGGCCGCGATGCGTTCCCGGGCGGTGAGCTTCCCGCCCTCGTGCTGCTTCTGGACCCGGACCTCCCCACCGCCAGCCTGGGCCTTGGCGTGTTTCTGCTTGAGGATCTCGATCTTCTTTTCGAGGGTCATGGTGACTCCGGAATTGGCTACTTGACGGCGCGGGTGGCCAGGAAGGTGGCGAACTTGTCGGCCCACTTCACCAGCTTGTCCTGGATGTTGCTCATGGCGGTGCCACTGATGACGCGGTGATGGACGGCCAGGAGGGTTTCACCGGTTTTCGGGTCCAGAACCTTCAGGTCCCAGGTGGCCGTTTCACTGCCGGCCCCGAATCCCACCAGCCATTTGGCCGCCTTGCTTCCCGCATTCGCGTCCACGAAGCGCCCCACCAGGATCAGATCGCCCTCCGTGCGGCTCACCTTGGCCCGCCCATTGAAGGCGCCGGTGAGAGCCCCGCGCAGCATGCCTGGGAAACTGTCCGTGAGTTCGGTGGCCTTGGCGTTGTCCTTGCCGTCCCGCCCCTTGCGCAGCATCACGGGGTCATCCCATGGCTTCATGGAAAGGGTGTGGCCGCCCAGGTCCAGGCCCGGCCTGATCCAGAAATAATCCACCTCATCGCCCTTGGCGAAGGCCACGCCTTCCCCGAACCAGGAAGGATCGAGCAGCCCGTCGTCCAGCAGGGCAGGCTTGGGGGAATAGGGCCTGGGCACCACGGGTGCGACCGGTGGAACCGGTGCCGTGGGGGGGACCGGTGTGGGTATTGGCGGCGCTTCCTGGGCCGCGGCCCACACGGAGATCAGGACGCACAGGACCGTAGCGCGGGGCATCGGAACTCCTGAAAGGGGAATTCCACTTTATCCCGGAATGGCGGCTAATGCAGGGGCCGCGGCTGGGTCATGGCCTCGAGGCTCAGGGCCTGTTCCAGCTCGGCTGGGTTCAGATAGCCCTTCTGCAGGATGATTTCGCGAACCGGACGGCCCGTGGCCAGGGCTTCCTTGGCGACTTCCGTGGCCTTCTTGTAGCCGATGGCGGGCATGACGGCGGTGACGATGCCGATGCTGTGCTCCACCAGGTCCAGGCAGCGCTCGCGGTTGGCGGTGATGCCCAAGATGCACCTGGAGGTGAGCACCTTCACTGCCGCGGTGAGATTATTGAGGCTGGTGGCAAGGCTGTAGGCCAGGACGGGCTCCATGACATTGAGCTGCAGCTGGCCCGCTTCGGCGGCGAGGGTGATGGTGAGGTCGTTGCCGATGACCTGGAAGGCCACCTGGTTCACCACCTCGGGAATCACGGGGTTCACCTTGCCA
>JBBIHT010000402.1:0-1740 GCA_037446845.1 Geothrix sp.
CCTGTCCCTGCGGCCCTGGCCCCTGGCGTGATCCTCCAGCACGCCATGGCCGGGGCCGCCCAGGTCCTGGATCCTGGGGGGAACACCCTGGGGCTGAAATGGCCCAATGACCTGGTGGCATGGCAGGGCGGGCACCTGGTGAAGGTGGGCGGCATCCTGGGTGAGCAGAGCGGTGGCCGGCTCATCCTGGGGTTGGGCGTCAACCTCCTGGTGGCACCCGTGCTGCCAGGGCGGGCATTTCCGCCCGCCAGCCTGAAGGATCTGGGAATGGAGGTCCCTTCGGCCACAGCGGCAGCCCTGGCCATCTCCCGTTCATGGACAAGGCTCGAGCAGGAGCATCAGCCGCCCTTCCTCTGGCCGGTTCCCGGCACGGCCCTTCGCTGGCAGGAGGGCCAGGGCACCTGCCTGGGCTGGGAATCGGACGGCCGCCTGAAGGTGGCCACGGCCGAAGGCATTCGAAGGTTAAGCACCGGCGGGGTCAGCGGGTTGAACTGATCACACCACCGCCCGGATTTCCGCCTCGGTGAGGATCCTCGGGCTGTTCTTGGCGCACTGCAGAATCCGGTCCACCCGATCGGCGCTGGGATCATACCCGTTCATTTCAAGCCAGTAGATGACATTGCTCTGGCCCGCCATGGGGCCGATCTCGATTTCCTGCCGGCGGCCCACCAGGGCGGCCGGGACGCCGGAATAGATCGCGTCCGCCAACTCCACATCCCCCCGGTGCAGGGCCTTCACGATGGCCGCGGCATGGACGCCGGTGCCGGTTCGGAAGGCGTCCCGGCCCAGCACGGGGTAGTTGGCGGGGATGTCCACGCCACACAGCTCGGCCACGCGCTCGGCGAGGGCGGGCAGATCGGAGAGGTCGCCCTTGGGGTAGCCCATGAGATGCAGATTGATCATCAGTTGATCCAGGGCCACATTGCCGCAGCGTTCGCCGATGCCCAGGATGCTGCCATGAAGGCGGTCCGCCCCGGCCTCGAAGGCAGCGATGGCGTTGGCGACGCCCAGGCCCCGATCGTTGTGGCCATGCCAGTCCACCCGCACAGGGCGATCCCGGACGATCTCCTCCTTGACGAAACGCAGGAGCCGTCGCACCCCTTCAGGTGTGGCATGGCCACAGGTATCGGACAGGCAGATGGATTGGGCACCCTCGTCCATGGCCGCGCCGTAGATCGCCTTCAGCACCTCTGGTTTGGCGCGGGTGCTGTCCTCCGTCACCATCATCACCGGCACCTCGTGCTGTCGGCAGAAGGCCACCGCCTTCTGGGCCGTCTCCACCAGGAAGGCCAGGTCCCAGCCTTCCACATCCATGCGGATGGGGCTGGAACCGAGGAAGGCTCCCGCTTCGAGGGGAAGACCGACTCGCTGCTGGATTTCGGCCACCTGGGCCAGGTCTGATGCCAGGGTGCGCACGGCCACATTGGGGCTGATGGGCAGGCGGTGGTCACGAATCTCCACCATGAGGGCCTTGGCCGCCGAAAGCGCCATGGGCCCCGCTCCGGGCATGCCCAGGTCCAGGGCGTCCACGCCCATGCGGGCCAACCGGTGGACCAGGTCGCGCTTGGCGGCGATGTCGGGATCCCGCACCGAGGGGCTTTGCAATCCGTCGCGCAGGGTTTCGTCATTGACCAGGGGCAGGCGGTTCCCAGGGGCAGGGCGTTCGTTCCAGTCGTGGATCAGTTCGTCGAGGGTCATCGCGAATCAGCCTAGGGTCACGACGACCCTGCGGTCCAGCAG
>JBBIHT010000403.1:0-1730 GCA_037446845.1 Geothrix sp.
TGAAGGTGAGCCGCTCCAGACCGGTGCCGTCGAGGTTGATCCTGAAGAGATCGAAAATCCGCCCTTTCCCACCGTTGTCATGGTGGTTGCTGGCAAACACGATGCCCTTCCCATCCGGGGTGAAAATCGGAGCGAAGGCGGCCCCGGGGAGCTTCGTGACCTGGCGTTTCCGGCTGCCGTCCGCATTCATCACCCAGATGTCCATCTCCATGGGTTCCACCAGGTGTTCCCGGAGCAGGGCCTTGTACTTTGCGGTGGCGGCTTCGCCCTTGGGGTAATTGGTGCGCCAGGCGATGAGCCTGGAATCCGGGCTGAACACCGCGCCGCCGTCGTAGCCCACCCCATCCGTGAGGCGCCGCAGGTGACGGCCGTCCAGGTCGCATCGCCAGATGTCCACATCGCCACCACGCTCGCTGGTAAAGACCATCCACTTCCCGTTGGGAGCCACGGTGGCCTCGGCGTCATAGCCGGGCGAAGGCAGGAAGGGTTTAGCTTCCGCCCCGTCGGCCTTGGCGACCATCAGGTCGTAGCCCTGGAAGATGGGCCATTGGTATTTGCCGGGAGTGAAGGGAGGCCCCTGGGGACATTCAGGGCCCGCCCCCTGGGTGCTGGCATACATGATGGCTCGACCGCCGGGGAGGAACCAGCCGCAGGTTACCCGCCCCAGGCCTGAACTCACACGCACCTGGTTGGCACCGTCCGCCTGCATGGTGTAGAGCTGGTCGCAGGCCGCCCCATCCCGGGTGCTCTGGAAGATGATCCGCTCGCCATCCTGGGACCAGTAGGCCTCGGCGTTGGAGCCGGTGTGGGTGAGCTTCTGGACGCTGGCCAGGTGCACCTCCCGGGCGTCGTGCAGGAGCGCTGGGTCCGGTGCCACGGCGTTGCCCGCCAGGGCCAGGGGCAAGAGGAGCTGCAGCGGGATTTGCATGGGCATCACCTGGGACAGTGGAAAACGACTCAGGAGCAGGATGCCAGAGATGGCACACTGTTGGGACATTCATGGAGTCCCCAGAAATGATTGACAAGCGCATCGCCGATCCTTTGGCGGCAGTGAAGGACATTCCCGATGGCGCCCATCTGGCGGTGGGCGGATTTGGCCTCTGCGGCATTCCCGAGCAACTGATTGCCGCCCTGGTCCAACGGGGCGTTCGGGAGTTGACCTGCTACTCCAACAATGCGGGCGTGGATGATTTCGGCCTGGGACTGCTGCTGAGGCAGCACCAGATCCGCCGAATGGTCAGCAGCTATGTGGGTGAGAATGCCGAGTTCGAGCGGCAGTACCTGAGCGGCGAACTGGAGGTGGAGCTGGTGCCCCAGGGCACCCTGGCGGAGCGGATGCGGGCAGGCGGCGCGGGCATTCCGGCCTTCTTCACCCCCACCGGGGCCGGCACTCTGGTCGCCGAGGGCAAGGAAATCAGGCGGTTTCAGGGCCGGGATTGTGTGCTTGAGGCGGGCATCAGGGCGGATTTCTCGCTCGTCAAGGCCTGGAAGGCCGATCGCCTGGGCAATCTGGTGTTCAACAAGACGGCGCGCAATTTCAATCCCCTGGCCGCCACCTGCGGCAACATTTGCATCGCCGAAGTCGAGGAGCTGGTGGAGGTGGGTGAGCTGGACCCGGACGCGATCCACACGCCAGGCATCTATGTGCACCGCCTCGTGGTGGGCTCATCCTACGAGAAACGCATCGAGAAGGTGGTGACCCGCTGACTACACCAGCGGGAGGCTGAGCC
>JBBIHT010000404.1:0-1710 GCA_037446845.1 Geothrix sp.
CGTCACCACCACTCGGTCTGCGGTACTCCGAATGGACAAGGAACGGGTGCCCGAGGTGCTCTGGCAGAGCGCCCAGAGCCAGGTGTACGCCCTCACCGCCTGGAAGGGGCAGTTGCTGGTGGGCACGGGCAATCGCTCACGGATCTTCTCCATCCCCCTTGGCCGGATCAGGGACAGGGAGCCCTTTGCCGTGGTCCAGGAGCTTGGCACCGCCCAGGCCACGGCCTTTCTGCCTGCCGGTGGCGACCTCCTGGTGGTGGGTTCCAACCCGGCGGAATTGCACCTGCTGTCCGAAACCCAGGCCACCGAAGGCATGATCGAGTCCGGCATCCTCAAGGGCGCGCCCCTGGCGGATTGGGGGCGGGCCTACCTGGGCGCGGAATCCCCCACGGGCACCAATGCGGAACTGCAGTTCAGGACCGGCAGCACCGAGACGCCGGATGCTACCTGGAGCGCCTGGACTCCGCCCCTGCGCAGTGGGGAGCGTCCGGCCCTGCCCGCCGCGCGCTTCGCCCAGTTCCGCCTCCGCCTCAGCAGCACCCGGGGAGGCGCCACCCCGCTGGTGGAAACGGTGAAGGTCTTCTGGGCCCATCGCAACCTGATGCCTGTCTGGGAAAGTGTGGAGATTCTCCCCCCAGGGCTGGTGATCCTTCGCACCGCCCCGCCCGATGACATCGGCATCGAACGGGTGCCGCTGGACACCCAGAAACTGATTCCCGCCCTTGGCTACATGGGTGCCGAAAAACGGAGTTTCCGACGGGGCGGCCAGAGTTTCCTGTTCAAGGTGAGTGACCCCAACGGTGACTCCCTCCAGTTCACCATCCGCCTGATCCCGGACCACGGCTCGCCGATCCTGCTCGAAAAGGACTGGAAGGAAAAATTCTTCAGCTTTGACACCCTGCCCGTGCCAGATGGAACCTACCGATTGGAAGTCATCGCCACGGATTCACCGAGTGCCCCCTTCAATGCCGCCCTGGCCGCCACTTGGCGCACCGCCACCTTCACCGTGGACCATACGCCACCGGTCATTTCCGAATTGACCGTTGGGCCCGAGGGCGAGGGCCTGCGCGTGCGCTTCCTGGCCCGGGATGCAACCTCCACGCTCAAGGAAGCGGCCCTTAGCGCGGATGGAGAACACTGGCTGCAGGTTGTCCCCGAGGACTGGGTGTTTGATCAGCAGGAGGAACGGTTCAACATCCTGGTCCCCCGGGAGTTCCTCCGCGGCGACCGGGTGCTGGTCAGGGCGGTGGACCGCAGCAACAATGAGCAGTCCGCCAGCGCCAGCCTGTCCGAAGCGGGGAAGAAACCCTAACTCTGGCTGAGCACTCGGTGGATTTCTCCCAGAAGCCGGGTCAATTCGTACGGCTTCTGGAGGAAACCGGCCAGCTGGTGGCCCCCGGCGACGGGCCCCTCCGTTCCTGAAGGGAAGCCGCTGGTGAGGATGATTTTCGCGCTAGGATCGAAGGCGAGAATCTCGGCGGCGGCGGTTCTCCCATCCATGCGCGGCATGGTCTGGTCCATGAGGACCACCCGGATGCCAGGATGCTCCCTGCGGTAGACCTCGCAACCCTCTACGCCGTCCACGGCCTCCATCACCTGGAACCCAGCCTGGCGCAGCAGGTCTCCAGCGGATTGGCGCACCTCCGGCTCGTCCTCTACCAGCAGAACCCTGCCGCCGTCCGTCCCTTGCGCGAGGGAATAGGGCAGGGC
>JBBIHT010000405.1:0-1697 GCA_037446845.1 Geothrix sp.
GGAGTCCTCCGCCAGCGGGAAACCCTGCGGCGCTTCATGCTTCACGGGTTCGGGCGGGACCGGGACCGACTGGGTCACCGGCATAGGCGATTCAGCCTGCGCGGCTGGAGCCTCTGGAGCATCGATGCTGGGCCGCTTCCCGGAACGCACGCCCTTCAGCGTGATGTGGCCGGCCATGGCCAGGCCATACAGATCCTTGGCGACCGTGAGCACGGGCTTCTGGGTGACTTCGGCCAGTTCCGCCACGGAATACCAGCCGGTCACAAGGCCGAGGAGCTTGGCCTCCCGGGGATTCTCGCCCGTGGGGGTCTCGCCCGGCAGCGGCGTGGAGACAGGATAGAGATCCAATGAGGTGATCTTCTGGCTGATCACCCGCCATTCGTCCATGCGCCGCCCCAGTTCCATGAGAATGGATGGATTGGGCTTGGTGATAGTGGTGGGAATCTCGGCAACCCCCTCCTCGAAGCGATAGCGCCCATCGAGCCAAAGCGCGACCTCCATGAGGGCCTCGAAGCCTTCACCGGCGTGGGTCACCGCGTGGACGATGCGCCCATCCCTCAGGTAGATCTTGGCCTTGGCTGTTTCCTGCTCCACATGGAAGCACCCGGATTTACCACCCTGGCTGACAAGCTGAATGATGTCGGGCAGTGGCGCTTCGCGCATGGAGCCTTGGATCACACCCTGGGACATGGGTCGTTCCTCTCGGGGAAATGACTGTGGATAAGTAGAAAGATAGCCTACCACGGAGTGCGCCCTTCCCCGTTCGCCCCTCCTGGGCCATTCTTGGGGGCTATGAGCGACTCGGCCGCCTCCCCCTTCGCCTCCATCGAGGAGGCCATCGAAACGATCCGCCAGGGACGCATGGTCGTCGTGGTGGACGACGAGGACCGGGAGAACGAGGGCGACCTCACCCTGGCCGCCGAGCATGTGAGCCCCGAAGCCATCGCCTTCATGGCCACCTACGGCAGAGGCCTCATCTGCGCCCCCCTGGAAGGGCCCTGGCTTGATCGGCTCCAGATCCCCCTCATGGTCCGGGACAACACCAGCCCCTTCGAAACGGCCTTCTGCGTCTCCGTGGAAGCAAGGGAGGGAACCACCACCGGCATCAGCGCCCAGGACCGCTCCCGCACCATCCAGGCCCTCATAGACCCCGAATCCAAACCCCAGCATTTCGTCAAGCCTGGCCATGTCTTTCCCCTGCGGGCCCGGCCCGGGGGGGTGCTCTCCCGCACGGGCCAGACCGAGGCCAGCGTGGATCTGGCCCGGCTCGCAGGGCTTCATCCCAGCGGCGTCATCTGCGAAATCATGAAGGACGACGGCACCATGGCCCGGGTGCCCGACCTCATCCCCTTCTGCCGCCACCATGGCCTGCCCCTGGTGACCGTGGCAGACCTGGTGGCCTATCGCCTTCGGCAGGAGCCCCTGGTGGCCGCTCTTGAGGTGAAGACCATGGCCAGCCAGTGGGGCCAGCTCCAGGTGCACCGCTTCCGCAGCCTGCTGGACGGCAGCGAGCACCTGGCCTTCGTGCTGGGCGACCTGGGCACCCATGAGGCGCCCCTGGTGCGAGTGCATGTGGAGACCCTGCCGGAGGATCTGCACGGCTTCGAATCCGGCCTGTTCCAGAAGGCCATGGCCATGCTGGCCGGAGAGGGCCAGGGCGCCCTGGTCTATCTGCGCCGCCCAGCCCAGCCTGCCCC
>JBBIHT010000406.1:0-1695 GCA_037446845.1 Geothrix sp.
TCTTCCGATCTTCGAACATGAAAACTCGGGCTTGTGGACCCTCCAGGAGGTCACGATAGGCCTCCTCGACGACCTCCGGGATCTGCTGCGGATGGTGGGGGACATGGATCGCCAGGCCCTGGGCCTGGAGCGGGGCCTGGAGACCCACCTGGGGCTCGTGGACGAGGTTCGGCAGGCTTCGGAACAGGCCGAGGGGTCGCTCCGGGAAATCGCCGAGCGAGCCGCCGGGTTCGAGGAATCCCATGGGCGCCAGTGGGGGGTGGAGGCGAAGCTCGCGCCGGAGCAGGAGCGCCTGAGCCGGGAGCTGGGCCACCTGATGGGGCTGGGAGAGAACCTATCCCGGGTGAACCTCCAGAACATTGACGCGATCTGGGGCATGTTGGCCCAGAGCCAGGAATTGCGCGGGTCTGAGCCGTACCGGGTGGTGGTCACCGGGGAGCTGTCCCAGCACCTCGCCGCCTCCACCAGCGACGACGAGGCCTGGGTGCAGCTGGCCCGGAGCCGACAACAGCGCAGGCCGATGCTCCTGGCGGCGACCGGAGGCACTGTCCTGAAAGGGTGGCCCCTGGGCCAGGACCGCTTCCAGCTCCAGCTCCTGGGGCTGGATGCCCTGGACCAGCCGGAGCCCTCGGCCATCGTCGCCTGGACGGGTGACCTGAAGGGGCAGTGCTGGTCCTTGCACCTCCACCCATCGCTTTCCGCAGAGGACCATCGCGTGACGCTCCTGGAGGGGCTCCTCGCCGGTCCCCTCAAGCCATGCTTCCCCGCCGTGACCGTGGGCCTCACGCCCACGGGAGTCGAGGTGCGCCTCCCCTCGCCCTTCCCCGGCTTTCCCGCCTGGCTGGCGGGAGAGAGCCTCCAGTTGGGCTTCCAGGAACCATCTTGCAGCATCCACCCCGTGGCCCCGCGACTCCGACCCAGGCGGGTCCAGCTCTTCCTGTGGGCCGGGCCCCTGGGGGACCAGGCCCGGAGCCGGGCGGCCCTGGCGCAGGTCCATCACTGGGTCCGGGAGCAGGTGGACCATGAAGCCTTCCTGCCGGCGCGGCCCCACCCCGGGCCCCGTCCCGCCTGTCCCCTGGGGCACCGAGACCTCAGCGGGGCCGAGGCGCCGCTTTCCGTCCCCCTGCGTTGCCTGGGCCTGGGGGCCGAGACAGGCGGCCTGGATGCCTACCGGGACCGCATGCTGCAGGCTGGGGCCCATCCCGGCGACGATGGGGTGACCCTTTGCGCCGTGGGCCTTGGAGATGGGCATCCCACCAGCCTGTTGCTGCGGCTCTTCCAGGCGGATGCGGAGTTGGCCGGGGCCTTCCACCCGGATCTCGAGCCCTTCCAGATCCGCTTCCGGGAGGAGGTCCTGGCTGGGACCACCGGGGATTCCTACGGGGCTGGCTGGCTGTTGCTGGAGGACCTGCAGCGGCAGGGATGGGTCCTGCCCCTGCCCGGCCCGGGCGCCACGAGCTGAAATCCCTGCTTCGGTGATACCTTGATGCGGTGGATCAGGGCGTCGCTGTCTGCAAGGGCAGAGGAAAGTCCGGGCTCCACAGGGTACTGGGCCTGGTAACACCAGGGCGGGGCGACCCGACGGAAAGTGCAACAGAGAAGAAACCGCCGATGGATCCTTCGGATCACAGGCAAGGGTGAAACGGTGGGGTAAGAGCCCACCGCCGCGCTGGCAACAGGGCGGGCACTGCAAAC
>JBBIHT010000407.1:0-1687 GCA_037446845.1 Geothrix sp.
GTCCACGGACCGCACCGTCTTGCTGATCTCGAAGTTGGTGGTGGTTTCCTTCTTCTCGCTGTTCTCGACCAGGCCGCCTGAGGCCCCCGCGTTGGCGGGCGCCACATTGCTGGGCGTGCCTGGAACACCAGCGCCAGCATCCCGTTTCTGGATCTTCTCGTCCTTCTGCTGGACGCTGCGTTCCACCTGGCCCTGGGGGTCGAACTTTTCCTCGTTGACCTTCACCTTGTCGAAATCCAGATCCACATGGGCTGTGACCCGAACCTTGCCGATGCCCACGACGGGTTCCAGCAGTTCCGTCACCCGGCGCACCAGGTGATCCTCCTCCTCCCGGGCCACCTTCTTCTGGGCGTCACTGGCACCCACCATGGGATCGCGGCCGGTGCGGGAGAGGATGCGGCTGTACTGGTCAATGACCACCACCTGTTCGGGCTTCAGGCCCTCCACGCTGGCCGCCACCAGGTTCACGATGGCCTGGGTGTTATCGTCCGGCAGCATCCGGGAGCCCCGCAGCTTGAGCAGGACACTGGCCTTGGCGTCCTCCTTTTCGGTGAGGAAGGGGCTGTCATTGGAAGGCGTGATGTGGACGCTGGCCTCGGCCACCTGCTGGAGGCTCTTGATGGTTTTCGAGAGCTCGGCTTCCATGGCCCGGCGGTGAATGACCTTCTGGGAAAAGTCCGTGGTGCCAAGGCCAGCGTTCTCCAGCTTCTCGAAGCCCAGCTTGTCGCCGCTGAGCAGTCCATCCCCGGCGAACTTGAGGCGCAACTGGCCCACCTTGCTCTCGGGCACCAGGATGGTGCGCTGGTCTGAGCTCAATTCGTAGGGAACCTGGGCCTTCTCCAGCTGCGCCACGATGGAGCTGGCCTCCTGGGGGGAGATATTGGCCGCCAGGACGCCCTTCGATTCCTGGCCCGCCCAGATGCCCAGGCCCGCCAGGGCGAGGAGCACTGTCATGGAAATGGCGGCGACCATGACCCGTTGGGTGGCGCTCATGCCCTTGAAGGCGTTCCCGAATTGTTCTGCGAGGTTGGTTTCCCCGGCCATGGGCGTTCCTCAGTCAGGGTGAGGCCGCACCTGGAACGGGGCCAGCGCTACATCTGCATGCGCATGACCTCGCGGTAGGCGTCGATCAGCTTGGATCGCACGGCCATCATCATTTGGAAGCTAAGATCGGCCTTCTGGACAGCCAGCATGGCCGAGTGCATGTCTGCACTCTCCCCTGTCATCAAGTTCCGTGCCTCATCCTCGGACTGGATGGAAGCCTGGTTCACTTCCTGGAGCGCCTGCTTGAGGAGATCGCCGAAGCCCAGCTGCCCTTCAGTGCCCCGGGATTCACCGCCCAGGCCCGGCTTGGCGGCTCCGGCAATGGGGCTGAGGGGGGCGAGCTGGGGGATGTTCTGCAGGGGGTCCATGGTCAGTTCCCAGGATTCACGCTTTCACACAATCGGTCGCAGGGGGGAATGGGGCAAGTCGAAATGTTGACGGGGCTATTGCACCCGGAGGATTTCCAGGGCGGCGGACGCCATGGCCTTGGCGGCCCGAACCACGGCGATATTGGCCTCGAAGGCGCGGCTGGCCTCGGTGAGGTTCACCATTTCCTCCACAGGATTGACATTGGGGTAGCGCACCACGCCGTTGGGGTCCGCATCGGGATGGCCTGGCTCGAAGCGGGTGAGGAAGGGCTCCT
>JBBIHT010000408.1:0-1681 GCA_037446845.1 Geothrix sp.
CCAACACACGGATACACTGCTCCCAAGACACCGGCGGCCTCCCTCGCGTTCTCAGCAAACACAAGGGTCTCAAACGCTTGCCGGTGTCCCCTTACCTCACGCTATTCCGCGAAGAACCAAAAAAATTCCAGAGGCGCGTATCGGACTGAAGCGGTGACCACCCACAGGGGTTGCGGGAAGGACTCACTGATCCAGGAACCTAACATCTCAAGGTGATCGGCTGGCAGTGCGATCCAGCCTCAATTGGAGACCGCCTACCAAGACCGGCTTCCCATTGGACAACCCATGTCCATCGATCGGGTGCATCCTGCCTCCATGAGGCTTCCTCCGACGCTCCTTTCCTCTCCCGAATCCCGTGCTCTGGGATGCCTGGCTGGGCTGGCCGTGGGCAATGCCCTCGGCCTCTCCGTCGAGTCCAGGTCCCGGGAGGAGGCCCAGGCCTGCCTCGGCACTTCGGGCCCGCTGTTGCGAATTCCGATCGAGGAGCAGAGCCGGGTCTGGGACGACGACCTGGCCATGGCCATGGCGATGGGGGAGTGCCTGGCCGCCTTGCCCGAGGGCGCCAACCACCTGGACACTCATGCCCACTTGGAGGCCTACCTCGCCTGGCTGCGGTCCGGCGCCCGGGGCATCGGCGGCCTCACCCAGGAGGTGCTACTCAAGGCTCTGGCTGGGGAGGGGCGCCCTTCCGAGCGGGTGTGGCAGGCGCGCTGCTACCGGGGGCAGCGCCCCTTGGGGAACGGGGCCGCCATGCGTATCGCCCCGCTGGGGGTGGCCTTCGCGGGCAGCCCCCACCTGATCGCCGCCCTGGCATCCGAAGACACCGCCCTCACGCACTGGGATCCTGCGTGCCGCCAGACGGCTGCCGCCGTGGCGCTCCTGGCCGCGGCCCTGGTGCGTGGGGAGGTGGAGCCCCTTCGCTTTGCGCGAACCCACCTGGGTTTCCTCCTCCCCGAGGTGGCCGAGGCCCTGCAGCCCCGCTCCCTGGTTGACCTCGAAACGGAACGCCTCGACACCTGGGACATGGGCTCCACCCTCGTCGCCACGCGGGTGGCCGTTTCCGTCCTCGCCTCCGGCCTTCCCTACGCAGAGGCCCTCCCCTGGGTGATCCGCCAGGGTGGGGACACGGACACGAACGGCGCCATCGTGGGTGCCCTTCTTGGTGCGAGGGACGGCTGGATGGCCATCCCGCAGGATTGGCGGGCCTGCGTGGCCCAGGGTGACCGCATCCTGGACCTGGCCCGACGCCTGCTGCGACGATCCGGGCTCCCCGCCCAGGAGGTGTCCCGATGAAGGTTGGACTCCGCATCCCCTCCCTCAAGAAGCGCGTCGCGGCCCGGACCAGCCCCGCCCGCTGGGTGCGCCACAGCCTGGGACTCAAGGCCCCCGCGGCTGGGGCTGGCTCACCAACCCGCGCAAAGCCGCCTACAACCGCGTCTACAACCGGACCACATTCGGCCTCAAGGGCCGCCTGTGGACCCTCCTCTTGCCCAGGGCGCTCCTGGCCTGGTGCCTGGTCTGAGGACTCGAAGGTTAAGGCGCTTAACATCGCCAGGCCACCAGACCCCATGGGCACCGCCGCGGGCCTGGCTGTCCGCTGTGACCACGGGAGCCAATACACCTCCGACCACTTCCAGTCCGAACTGAAGCACCTCGGCATCCGCCAGAGCCTCGCCTATGT
>JBBIHT010000409.1:0-1680 GCA_037446845.1 Geothrix sp.
GGATCTACACGAGGATCCGCAGGTCGTGTACGCCGATCAGCGGCCCGGCACCGGCTTCCGCATGGAGCCGGGCATGACCATCACCATCGAGCCCATCCTGAACTGCGGCACCCGGAAGTGCCTGGTGGAACCGGACGGCTGGACGGTCCGCACCAAGGATGGCCGGCTCTCCGCCCAGTTCGAGCACGACATTGCCATCACCAGGGACGGCCCCGAGATCCTGTCCATCCCCGACCCCGAATTTGAATTGGAAGACGGTCTGTAGACCCTGTCCAGCACCATGGTCCTCGCCCTGCCTGCCCCCGCCAAACTCAACCGTTTCCTCGCCGTGCTGGGGCGACGGGCCGATGGGTTCCACGAGCTGGAACTGGTCACCACTGTGCTGGCGGGCGTTGCTGAGCTGACGGACACGGTGGCTGGCGAATCTGACTCCAGGCTTTCTCTCGCCATCGCGGGCCCCAGGGGCGAGGGGCTCGTGGCCGACGAATCCAACCTGGTCATGAAGGCCTGGCGGCTGTTGGAGGAGGTGGCCAACCGGCCCCTGCCCGCCAACCTGCGCCTGCACAAGCGCATTCCCCACGGGGCAGGACTGGGCGGGGGCAGCAGCGATGCCGCAGCGGCCCTGCGCCTGGGCAACGAGCTGTACCACCTTGGCCTCCCGCCCGGCCGCCTGCTCGCCCTGGCCACCCGGTTGGGCAGTGATGTGCCCCTCTTCCTCCTGGGCGGCACCTCCCTGGGATTGGGCCGCGGAGAACGCGTCATGCCGCTGCGGCCCATTCCCCTGGAGCCGATGTTGCTGGTTCATCCGGGGCTCCATGTGAGTACCCCCAGCGTCTATAGGGCCCTGGCCCAGGCGGGTTACTCGGCACCCGAATCCCTCCCGGCCCTGGCCGAAGGCATCGCCCCGCCCTGGCGCAACGATCTCACCCCCGCAGCCCTGCTCGTCTGCCCGGCCCTGGCCGAGCTGCAAGCCGCCCTGCGGGCCACGGGGGGCGAGCCGCTCCTGTGCGGGTCCGGCAGTTGCTGGGTGGCGCGCTATTCCCACAACCAAGCCCGCGATGCCGCAAGGGACCGGCTGGAGCAGGAGCACCCCAACTGGTCCTGCTGGACGCTCTGATCGGCCGAGAAGGTCCAGACTCTACCCCAACCAGTCTCCTGCCGATGATGGAGGGATGACCCCTTCCCCGGATCCCGAGACGCTCCGCCAGGCCTTGGCTGAAGCCGAGCGCCGTTCTGGAGAGCTGGAGGCCCGACTCCAGGATCTTCGCGGCCAGCTGGATGCCGTGTCCGAGGCTTTGTACATTCAGGATGCCGACGGCACTTTTCTCGAGGTCAACGAGGGCGCCGCCCGGATGTACGGCTACCCGAGGACCTTTTTCATTGGCAAGGACCCAACCTTCATCTCCGCGCCTGGGCGCAACGACCTGGAGGCCGTGGGGCGATGCTTCGCCCAGGCCCTTCAGGGAACCCCTGGCGGGTTCGAGTTCTGGGGGCTCCGCGCCAATGGCGAAGTCTTCCCCAAGGCGGTTCGCCTCTACCCGGGCCGGGACCACGGCCACCCCGTGGTGCTGGCCCTGGCCCGGGATATCACCGCCCAGAAGCGCGCCGAACGCGAACAACAGGCCCTCTTCCTGATCGCCGAAGCCGCCCTGGAAAGCAGGGATACCCAGGAACTTTTCG
>JBBIHT010000410.1:0-1679 GCA_037446845.1 Geothrix sp.
CTGGGGCAACGAAGGGGATGTGGCGGCGGTCATGGAACTGGGTAACCGCTGGATCACGGCCCGGTTGTCCAATCCACCCAGCTCTCGGGAAGGGCTGGAGCGCACCATTCCCAATCCGCGGTTCCGCGCCAAGCGGGGGGCGGCCCTCTGGGAGGTCTTCCGGGACAGTGCGCCTGAAACTAAGGAGATGGATGATCCCTCCGATGGATTGATTTGGAACAACTGCGGACGCCCATGACCCCCGAGCCAAATCCTTCCTCCAGTGAAGCCATGACCCTGACCTTCCCCAGGGGCCTCCTGGGCTTCCCCCGGCTGAAAACCTTTCAGCTCTTCGAGCCGGCGGACGGCTATCCCCTGAAGTTCCTGCAATCCATGGATTCTGAGGAAATCTCCTTCACCTGCATGGACCCGGCAGGCATCAAGGAGGACTACGAAGTCCCCCTCAACGAGGAAGAGGCCGAAACCCTTGCCCTCACCACCCAGGAGGAGGCCCTGATCCTCACCCTGGTGGTCATTCCCGAGGATCCCCGTCGCATGACCACCAACCTGGCCGGGCCCCTGGTCATCAACACCCGGACGCGCACAGGATTCCAGGTGGCCCTCAACGCGGAGAAGTATCCCCTACGGTTCCCCATCCTGCCTCAAGACTGACCGGCTCTGGTAGCCTTCGAACATGCTGGTCATCACACGCAAGCCAGAGCAGTCCATCATCATCGGGGGCGAGGTCGAGGTCGTGGTCCTCGGTGTCACCAAGGATGGCGTCCGCCTGGGCATCAACGCCCCCCGAAGTGTCCAAGTCCATCGCCGCGAAGTCTTCGAGGCCATTGCCGCAGAGAACCGGGCCGCCTCCGAGGCCAAGGTCCCCGTTCAGGATGCCGCCGCCCTCCTGCGAACCGCTCATGTGCGGAAGCCCGCGGCCCGATAAGCACCCATCGAGGCATCCTTGGACATCACCCCCACCAGCGCCATCGCGGCCACCCAGTTCCAGACTCAGAACGAGTTCGCCACGCGCGTCCTCAGGAAGGCTCTGGATGTGAGCACTGAGCAGGGGGCCCAACTGGCCAATCTGGTGTCCCAGGAATCCGGCGTCGGCCAGCGGGTGGATCTCTACGCCTGAGGCTTCCGCTTCAGGTACGGCGCCAGGTAGCGACCCGTCACGCTGCTCTTCGTTTTGGCCACCGCCTCGGGCGTGCCCACGGCGATGAGGCGGCCCCCCTCGCCGCCTCCCTCCGGGCCCAGGTCCAGGATCCAGTCGGCGGTCTTGATCACGTCGAGGTTGTGCTCGATGACGATAAGGGTGTTGCCCGTCTCCACTAGGCGATTCACCACCTCCAGGAGCTTTTGGATGTCCTTGAGGTGCAGTCCTGTGGTGGGCTCGTCCAGGATGTAGACGGTACGGCCCGTGGCGCGCTTGCTCAGCTCCTTGGCCAGCTTCACCCGCTGGGCCTCGCCTCCGGACAGGGTGGTGGCGCTCTGCCCCAGGCGGATGTACCCCAGGCCCACATCCACCAGGGTCTGCAGCTTGTTGGCCAGCACCGGAATGGGCCCGAACAGATCCAGAGCCTCCTCCACGGTGAGCTTCAACACATCGGAGATGCTTTTCCCCTTGTAGTGCACTTCCAGGGTTTCCCGGTTGTAGCGCATGCCCTTGCACTGCTCGCAGGTGACATAGACATCCG
>JBBIHT010000411.1:0-1671 GCA_037446845.1 Geothrix sp.
AAGGATGCCCTGGACCAGGACGACAGCCTCAACAAGGTGGGCGGTTATCCCGGTCTGGTCGAACTGCTGGCCGGGGAGGATGTGGAACGGCCCATGATCCTGGCGGAGCTGATTCGCCGCAAGGCCAGGCTCCGCAAGCTGGTCCACATGGGGGCCCAATTGGTGCGTCAGGCGGCGGAGGAGGAGGAGCCCCCCGAGGTGCTGGTGGAGCAGACCGCCCAGGGTCTCTTCAACCTGGCCCAGGGCGATGCCAAGTCCAAGGGGCTTCTGCCCATCCAGCAGGTGGCCGATGACGCCATGGAACGGCTGGCCGATCGTCTCGAAGGGAGGCTTTCCACGGGCATCCGGGTGGGCTTCAGTCGCTTCGACGAACTGACCCAGGGTTTCCAGCCCGGCAACCTCATCGTGCTGGCGGCAAGACCCGGCATCGGCAAGACCGCCCTGGCCCTCAACTGGATCCTGCGGGCGGCCCAGGAGCGGGATGGCCGCCCAGGGCATTGCGGGGCCTTCTTCAGCCTGGAAATGAGCCAGGAAGAGGTGTTCCTTCGGCTACTGGCCGCCAAGAGCCAGACGAACATGAAGGATCTGCAGGCCGGTCGCCTGGAGGGCGGGATGGCCAATATCCTGCAGGCCAGGGATGATCTCGGCCGCCTGCCGCTGTTCATTTGCGACCACGCCTCCATCACCGTTCCCCAGATCCGGAACATGGTCTTGAAGCAGGGCAGCCAGAACAACCGTCGCGTGGAGTTCGTCATCGTGGACTACCTGCAGCTGCTCAGCAGTCCGGAAGGCAGCCGCGGCTTGAAGCAGAACGAGGCGGTCCGCATCGGGGAGATCAGTCGCGGGTTGAAGATCATGGCCAAGGATTTCGGCATCCCCGTGGTGGTGCTCTCCCAGCTCAACCGGGAAGTGGAACATCGCACCAGCGGCCGACCCCAGCTCAGCGACCTTCGGGATTCGGGCGCCATTGAGCAGGATGCAGACATGGTGGCCTTCATCCACCGTAAGATGATGCCCTCCACCACGGAGGAGCCGGATCCCTCCGCCGAACTGATCGTTGCCAAGCATCGCAATGGCCCCACCGCAATCATCCAGCTGCACTTCCAGGGGGAGTACGCCATGTACCGGGAACTGGTGCGGGAGACCTACGCCTGAGCACGGCAGCCACGGGGCCGCCGTGCCCAAGGGGACAGGTGGGTGCTACTCCAATCCGAAGGAGGAGGTCTCCAGTTCGTTCTTCACGAAGGCCATGAACAGATCCCCAGTGGCCCCGTCAATGATCCGATGGTCAAAGCCCAGGCTGCTGAACATCATCTGGCGGATGGCGATGAAATCCGTGCCGTCGGGCCCGGTGATCACCACGGGGCGCTTCACGATGGCACCAACACCCTGGATGGCCACCTGGGGCTGATTGATGATGGGCAGGCCGAAGGTGTCGCCGTAGACACCTGGATTGGTGATGGTGAACGAGCCACCGCTGATTTCATCGGGCTTCAGTTGTTTGGAACGAGCCCGTTCCGCCAGGTCATTGAGGCTTCGCGCCAGGCCGCCCAGGTTCATCATGTCGGCGTTCTTCACCACGGGCACGATGAGGCCCCAGTCGAGGCTCACGGCGATGCCCAGGTTGATGTCCTGCTTGTAGATGATGTTGTCGCCGTCCAGGGATGTGTT
>JBBIHT010000412.1:0-1666 GCA_037446845.1 Geothrix sp.
TAGGCAGCGCCCAGGGCAGTTCCGCCTGTGACCTGAGGCACCGCGTATCCGGCACTGACCTGGGACACTGGGTTGGCGTGTTGGCTGACCCTCGGAGGCACCCATGGACCTGACCGAATTCCTCGCGGCGGAATGGCGGTTGGCGCTGGGATGCACCGAGCCGGCGGCCGTGGCCTATGCGGCCAGCCTGGCGGCGGGCCAGGGCGCGGGCGAGCCCCGCATGATCCAGCTGGTGCTGGATGCCCGGACCTACAAGAACTGTCATGCGGTGGGCCTGCCCAACAGCGAGGGGAAAACTGGCCTGCTCTGGGCCCTGGCCCTGGGGGCTCAGGTGAAGGATGCCTCGCTGGGGCTTCAGATCTTCAGCGCCGTGGTGCCGGAGGTGCGCCTGGCGGCAGCGCGTCTCCTTGAACGGGGGGCCGTGCGAGTGGAGGTGGCTGGGGATCGGGAGGAACTCCTGGTGGATTGCACCGTGGCCTGTGCGGGAGGTGTGGGGCGCGCTGTCCTGGAGTTGGAGCACACCCGCCTGGTTCGGCTCGAGGCCAACGGGGTGCCCGTCCCGGGCATCGGTGAGGCCCAGCTGGACCGGGTGGGCGAGGGGGTTCGGGAGCGCATTGGGGCCCTGTCCTTGAAGGATCTGGTGGCCTTGGCCTCGGGACCGACCGAGGGGGATCGCAGGCGTCTGCGGGAAGGCCTCGCCCTGAACCTCGCCATGGCCGAGGCGGGGGTACGGCACCTGCCACCGGGCTTCGTGCCCGATGGCGGGGATCCACGGATCCGTATTCCACGCCGGGTGGCGGCAGGGGTGCTGGGACGCATGTCGGGAGATGCCCTGCCGGTGATGTCACTGGCGGGTTCGGGAAACAAGGGGATCACCGTTTCCGTGGCCCTGGGGCTCTGGGCTCGGGAGCAGGGTGTGCCCGAAGCGCGCCTGGAGGAAGCCCTGGCGCTGGCCTGTCTGCTCACCACCGCCACCACCCACCGCCTCGGTACCCTGTCGGCCATCTGTGGCTCGGCCAATGCGGCGGGCATCGGCCTGGCGGTGGGACTGGTTTATCTGGCGGGGGGTGCCCAGGCCCAAATGGCGTTGGCGATCCACACCATGGTGGGCAACCTGGCGGGCATGGTGTGCGATGGCGCCAAGATTGGGTGCGCCATCAAGTCCATGACCGGTGTTGAGGCGGCTTTCCGCTCGGCGGAGTTGGCCCTGGCAGGCTTCGGCATTCCCGAAACGGATGGCATCGTGGGCCAGGATGCGGAGGCTTCCCTGGCCAATCTGGGACGCCTGGCGCAGCGCGGCATGGTGGGGGTTGACGGGGAAATCCTGGACATCATGCAGACCAAACTGCGGGCCCCGAAGGCGTAGTCTTCCAGGCCAGGGCCAGCACCATGGCCAGGGCGGCCCAACCCAGGGGCGTGGCATCCGTGGCCAGGTGGGGCAGTTCTTCGGCCACTAGGCGCCCCAGGCTGTCACGGCCGGGGCCAGGACCCAGGCCAAGGACCGAGAGGGTCGCTTCGCTCCAAAGGGCCGCGAGCCAGACACTGGGAAAGAGCGCCGTCATCTGTTGCCAGCCCCAGGGGCTCCACCGGCGCAGGGTGGAAAGTCGCGTTGCGCCCAGGGTGCGTTCCGCGGCCCAGGCGGGGGACTGGCGAGATCGGAAGAGCA
>JBBIHT010000413.1:0-1662 GCA_037446845.1 Geothrix sp.
CCTTGAGGGTCAGAGAATTGACCTCCACCTGGGCCTCGATGAGGGTCCGCAGGGCCCTGAACACAGCCCGGTGGGCGGGGTGCACGAAGTCCTCATCGGCCAGGGCGTACACGGCCTCGCTGGCCGCGAATCCCGCCCCGGGCGCACAGCAGGTGGCCAGGAAGGATCGTTCCGCGTCAATATCCTCCGGAAGCCGTTCCGGAAGCCAGTCCGCCATGATGCACTCCTGCCGTTCAGAGTCCCGGAGGAGTGTACCCGCCCCCATCCACATCCACAAAGATGGGGTTGGTGACGGCCAGCGGGTAGATCCCCTTCATGATCTTGTTCCAGGGTGTTCCGGGCAGGTAGGGGCCGCTGGTGGCCAGGGGCACGCCAGCCTCCACCACCACGAAGGCATCCCCGGAGGCGGGCATGGGCACAACCACGGCAGCCGTCGAGAGGCTGGGATCCGTGGCCGAGGGTACGAAACTCGAGAGGGGCACCAGAAGGGGAGCCGCCCCGTTCACAACCACCCGGACCTCATCCACGGGCACCCAGTCTGGATGCACCAGGGAGATGTTGACCGTGACAGTGGCACTGGCCCCTGAGGCCAAGCCGCCCGGCGCCACGCCGCCGATGGTCACATCCAGCAGCGGCCCCGTGGAGGCCACGGCCGCGCCCTGCCTCAGGGCCGTGAGCACCATGGAAAGATCCGCCTGGCTGGGAGCGGCGGCCACCTTCAGGTAGGTCCGCGCCAGGCCGACGGGCGTATCCAGGCTGTAGCGCGCGGAGGACAGGCCCAGGGCCTTTGTGAAGGCAGCAGGGCCCTGTTGCTTCAGGAGGGCGAACCAGTCAGCCCGTACCGCCTTGAACTCCGCGAACCAGGCACTGGGATCCGCCGAATCGCAACCCTCGGCGCGAATCAACTCCAGGGCATCGAAATCACCCTGCCGCTTGCCCTGGGAAAGGGGCCCAGCCTGGGTCCACCAGGCATTGACCCCGGCGCCCAGCGCGACCGTGGGGTCGAATCCCCGCACCGTGAACAATCCCTGGGGCCCCCTTGGGCGATGGATGACCGTGTACCCACCTTCTGCCTGGGTGAGGAAATCGGCCAGGGTCCACCCCCGGGAAGGTCTGGCCCCGCCGTTGCGATCCAAAGTGGGGGCTGGGGTGAACAGGGCCGTCGCGAAGCCATCCTGGAGGGAGGCGCTGCGGCCCCCGACGACTAGGGGATCCTGGCCCAGGGGCGCCCGCTGGAGGTCCGTCACTGCCGGAATATCAATTTCCGCGCGGAACTCCGTACGAAGGGCGGTGGCATCCGTCAGCCGGTCCTCCTCGGTGCGAGTGACCACCTGCACCCCTTCGGCCAAGGCGGAACTGAGCATTTCGCCGGGATTATAGCCCCCGGTGGTCGCCTGGGTGGGTCCGGGCACATCAAAGGAGGTCCATCCCGAGGGCAGGACGGGGGGCGTGACGATGAAGGCGTGGAATGAATTTGGCTGGCCGTCATAGGCCTTCAATGGCAGCGTGTCCAGCCGGGAAAGGGGGCCCCGGGTGGCATAGGCCAGGTATTCGCCGGGCTTGAAATACATCACTCCCGGGGAGGCATTGGATCCAAAAGCGGTTCCAAACAGCGAATTGCCGGCCGTGTATTGGTAGGCCCCGAAGTTGATGCCGACCCCG
>JBBIHT010000414.1:0-1646 GCA_037446845.1 Geothrix sp.
GGGCGAATGAGTTTCCGATTCATGGCGGATCCTGGCCTGGGGGAAAGATGGAACTGTCAAAGGCATCGGCCGGTGGCCGTTCACCCCCTGCCTGGACAACCGGATCCTCAAGGGATGGAGCCGCACGCGCTGGAGAGGGAATCTTCCACTCTGGCAGGAGACCAGTGGCCCATGCAAGGGTGGGAATGCCAGTTTGGACTGCTGAAATCTTCCGGAAGTTTAGGCTTGATCTGTTCCCGGCGCCACGGTTGGCGGATCAGGATCCAGGGGTATCTCAACCTCCACGGTGGTCCCCTGTTCGGGCATGCTCTCTACGCGCACGAGCCAACCCATGGCCTCGGTGAACTTGTAGACCAGACTCATGCCGAGGCCGGTACCTTCCTTGAAACTACCCACAAAGGGCACGAACAGATGCTCCAGCTGCGCCGGGGTCATGCCGCAGCCGTTGTCACGCACCTGGAGGCAGATTCCCCGGGGCGTGCGGTGAGCCGCGAGCGTCACCTCGGGATTGGGACGGTTCTCCACCGACTTCCGGGCATTGGAGAGGAGGTTCATGAGCAGCCGATGCAACCCCACCGGATCGGCCCGAATCTCCACATTTGGAGGCGTTCCCTGGATCTGAAGCGCCATCCCGCCGGCTCTGGGATCCATTTCCCAGCTGCAACGAGCCTCCTCGATGGCTCTGGGAAGGGGGAACACCTGGAGTTCCGGCGCACTGGGCCGGGCGAAATCCAGGAAATCGGAAACAATGGCTCCCACCCGCTCGGTTTCACGCTGAAGAATGCCCAGGACTCGTTCCTGGACCTCGGCCGGAGAGGACCCGTGCTGGAGGATCTGGACACAACCACTGATGGAGGCCAAGGGGTTCCGCAGCTCATGGGCGAGGCCCGCAGCGAGTTGGCCAATGGAGGCCAGCCGTTCGCTGATGCGCGTGCGTTCCTCCAGGGCCTTCATGTCAGTGAGGTCCTGGAAGTGGAGCAGTTGGCCCGAGGGCCGCCCCGAGGCTCCTCTCAGAAGGGTGAGATGCCCACCCAACAGCCTGTTGCCCCTATCCGGGTGGCGGAAATTTCGCTCGAACCGGTGCTCTCGCCCCTGGAGAGCGGGCAGGTTTTCATCGAAGGGCAGGGTCTCACGCAGGGCAGATCCGATGAGCACTGGCCGCCCCAGGATGTCCATGGCTGCCGGGTTCGCGGAGGTCACAACCCCCTGGGCATCCATGGTGATCAGGCCGGAGGCCAGGGATTCCACCACGCGCTGATGCAGGGCCGAGAGTTCGCCCACGGCGGCCTCGCTGTCATCCAGATCGCTGCGGAGCCGTTCCAGATTCCGCCGGATGAGCACCACCACGAGGGTGGCCGTGAACACCTGAAGGGCCGCCATGCCAAGCAGCAGCGGCAGCCGGGTGGCTTCCGGGTCCTGAATTTCACCTGACAGCCCGAACGGGGGGACGACACCGAGAGCGAAAGCCAGGACAACGGTGATATGGACCACCGAGGACAGCACTCCGACCCATACGATTTCGACGGTGCCGAGGTAGAAGGCTGAGGCCAACACGGGGAAGATGTACAGGGTGGAAAAGCGCTCCTGGGAGATGCCCTGGAAGGCGATCACCAGGGTGACCAGGAAAAGGTCCAGAACCAGGTTCC
>JBBIHT010000415.1:0-1619 GCA_037446845.1 Geothrix sp.
CAAGCAGGCCGAGGCGGAGCGCGAGAAGCGGGCGAAGATCATCGCCGCCGAAGGCGAACTGATGGCCAGCCAGCAGCTCCTGGAAGCCGCCAACAAGATCAGCCAGAACCCCACGGCCATTCAGATGCGCTATCTGCAGACCCTCACGGAAATCGCGGTGGAGAAGAACAGCACCATCGTCTTCCCGCTGCCCATGGAGATCATGAAGGCTTTCGAGAAGCTGGTGAAGTAGGGCGCCATCCCTTCCAGGCCAGCGCCTCCGCCCTCGCCAGGGCGGAGGCTCTGCTTGGCTGGCCGCCATAGGCTTCAGACGCCACGGCTTCCGCCAGGCTGCTCAGGGCCTCGGCTCGTGCGGGCCTCAGCAAGGCGAGCCGGGCTAGCCAGCTATGGACGGTGTCCCCAGGCCTTGGCGGGGCGTCACGCTCCAACCTCGCGAGGAGGGGGCGCAGGGCGGGAATGTGGCCGGGTCCTGGAGGAACCCTTTGCCAGAGGGACCGGGATCGCCAGATGAGCCAAAGGGCGACCAGGCAGCCCAGCCCCGCGGCCCAGGTCCTGGGCGGCGCCTTCCAGCGCCACTCCCAGCCCTGCCAATGTTCCTGGACCCAGGACAGCCCAGCCTCCTGGTCTTGTCCCGAAAAGCGCACCACATGGCGGTCCCAGTGGTACCTCAGGGCGTCCAGCCACCGGGAGAGGGGGCCCAGGTTGGCCCCCTCCGGCCCCGCGGTGGCCACCGCAGGCGGCGTGGGATCCGCGGTCTTCCAGGACCCGTCGTCCCAGAACTCCACCCAGCTGTGGGCCTGGTCCTGGCTGACCCGGAAGTAACCCCCTTCGGGAATCCAGGGCCCCAGACGGTAGCCGTTCACCACGCGGGCTGGCACGCCGCGGGCCCGGAGCATCAGGGCCAGGGCGGATGCGAAATACTCGCAGTGGCCGGATTGGGTCCGCTCCAGAAAATCCTCCAGGGGATTGGCGGCGCCACCGGAAGGGTTCTCCAGGCTGTAGTGGAAAGTCCTGAGGCTGGTCTCCAAATTCCGCGCCAGGGCTTCCGTGGGCAGAATGGCGGGGACCAGGCGAAGGCTCCAGCGCCGAGCGGCATCATGTTCCCTGCCCAGGAAGGTGAGCTGGTCCAAGCGCCGAGGGCTGAGGCGAGGCTCATGCTGGGGGACGGGGGCGGGATTCCAGGAAACGGTGAGGGGGACCACCCTCGCCCGAGGGATCAGCCACCGCACGCTGGCCCCGGGTCCGGCGCGCAGGGGGGCCTCCGGTGGCGCCAGGGCAGTCAAGCCTTCCGGGAGGGTGAGGATGCCATGGGCGCTGGCGGCGAACAGGAACTCGGCCTGGGAGTCTCTCGGAGATGGTGCTTCCAGGCGTGGAGGGGGGGTGAGATCAGATGGGACCCAGCGCTGGCCCTGGACCGTTTCCAGCACCAGGCCCTTCAAGAGGGCCAAACCCCGAAGGGAGGCTGGGTCAGCTCCTGGCCTCGGCAGTATCCACAGCACGACCGCAGGGTTTGGCTGGATGGGCCCGCCGATGCCCAGGTCCAATGCCTCCCCCAGGCCTGCCCGCCCGAACGGGGCCATGCCGCCCAGGAAGGTCGGCCGCAATCCTGCGGAGAGGCG
>JBBIHT010000416.1:0-1597 GCA_037446845.1 Geothrix sp.
AACTCCTGGCGGATGACTACCGACTGGTGGCCGCCGCGGAGAAGGCAGGCCTGAGCAAGAAACCCGAGGTCAAGGCCGCCCTCTGGAACACCTACCGCAGGGCGATGGCCCGGGGGGTCTCCGTGAAATACCTGCGGAGCCTGCAGGTGGGCGATCTGGAGCTGGCGGCCCACCACACCCAGTTCCCGGAGCGGTTCCGCGGGGTCGGGGCGGTCAAGGTGTACCTGTTGGTGGCCAAGGATGACACCAATGCAGAGCGGGCCATGGCTGATGCCGTCAAGGAGGTTGCCTGGGGGAAGCTGGTGGCCAAGTACGCCAATCGAGAGAGCACCGGCCAATGGGATGCAGGCTTCCTGGAACTGGCCCAGTTGAAAAAGGTGCTACCTCCCGAGGCCCTGCGAGCCCTGGGCAAGGCCACACCCGGCAGGGTCGTCGGCCCCTTTGCCGGCCCCGAGGGGCCCATGCTCTTCCGTGTGCTGGAGCGCCGGGCCGGTGAGGTCCAGCCCCTGGCTGAATGCCGGGACCAGGTTAAGGATGACTACCTGGAGACCCACGGCCAGGAGCTGGTCAAGGCCTACCTGGATGGGGCTGGGCGCAAGGATCTGAAAATCACCGTGCATGCGGGCAACATGACGCTCTGAGGCCTGATTAGACGGGTTCCATCCATCAAGTACGGTCTGTCCCGGGCCGATAAAACCCCATGGGCCCGCCCAAGGTGGATTGGCTCAATTGGGTGATGCATGGCGGGCAGACCAACTTATCAGCGGCGTCATTTTTGTTTCCGTTGGCGGGGGCGTCGCTGGTACGACCCCAATGAGCGGAAAGTCATCTGGTCCACCCTATCCCTGGCGTTGGTGTCGCTAGGGCTGCGTCTGCTGAGCCTTGGGTTCTCGTCCGGCCAGCTCGTCCCGCTTAAGGCGGCGAGCGCCATTCCCCGTCTGGGCATCGTCGGCACGGCCCATGACCTCAGCGCCGGTGGGTTGCACCATGTCACGGCCACGCAGGAGATTTGCGTCTTTTGCCATACGCCGCACCGTAGCCTGGAGGGCATCAAGCAGACGATCCCCGTGTGGAACCATGTCACGACCACCAGTCACTTCACCATGTACGCCAGTGCCCGTCTGAAGGGCGCCGTGGATGCTCAGCCCCTGGGGCCGAGCCTGGCCTGCCTGTCCTGCCACGACGGCACCGTGGCAATGGGCGCCCTGCATGAGGTCCCTCCTGACGGGGGCCAGGGCGACTACTCCCAGGCCACGGGCGGCGTCAACCGCGTCACCGGGCTCATGGAGGGGCCCAGCGCCACGGGCCGCGACCTCTCCTCGGCGCACCCCATTGCCGTGACCTATCGGGATGACCTGCATCCGACCTTGCGGCCACCCTCTGAACTGGTGGGGGTCAAGCTCTATCCCAGCAATGTGCGGGGCGCCAAGGTCCAGTGCGCCTCTTGCCATGACCCCCACAATTTTGGCCTGGAAGGGAGTACGGCTCCTTTCCTTCGGGTGAGCAAGGAAGGGAGTTCCCTCTGCCTAGCCTGCCACATGGTGTAGCCGCAAAAGTTTTTCAAAAAAAAGGACCATCCAGAAATGATTGGTTCTTC
>JBBIHT010000417.1:0-1585 GCA_037446845.1 Geothrix sp.
CTTCGGGCTGGTGGTGAACTGGGCCGCCCGCACTTTCTGGATGAGCGGATGCACCAACTGGGCGAGATCCTTTCGGGTCACCGCGCTGCCGCGATCCACACCCGCAAGATCCAGGACCACCCGATGGGGATTGGTCAGAACCTGCACGAGGGGCAGCGTGGCCAGGCCCGGCACGCCCAGCGTGACACGGGCTTCCTGCCCGAGCGATTCCAGGGTCGCCGTAACCAGGGTGGGCTTCGGCTTGGCAGCCTGGATAGAGGTCGTGGCCTGGAGGGATCCTGGGTGGATCCCCGCCAGGATGACGCCCCCTGCAACCAGCAAGGAACTCAGGCGAGCATTCATCGTTTTCCCTCCTCGCGCTTAAAGGCCTTCGTGATGGTTCGGAACACGGAACGGTTGGTCGTGTTGACCTCCCACTGATGGAAGGTCACTGACTTTTCAGAAATGGCAGTGATTTCCCCATCCTTGAAGCGATGGCCAACGGGCAGCCAGCGGACATTGCCGCGGCTGTCGGAAACGATTGCGAAATTCTTGCCATCCTTGCGGATCATCCCCTTGACCGAGATATCCTCCAGCAGATCCAGGGCATCCGCCGGCCGCTCATCCCGTGGTGCAGAGAAGGGATCCCTCTGGATGGCGGGTTTGTAGGGCGTGGCCTTGATGAGCGCCACATCCTCCTGGGCCGGGGGCGGCGCCACTGCGGGCGTAGCGTCCTGGGTCGGGGCCTGGGCGAGGAGCAGGGTGGAGGCCAGAAAGGGGAAAAGGAACGGTTGTCCAGTCATGGGAGCCTCAATCCTCTTTTGCGCCGGATTTTGCGGCTTGTGCAGGTTTCTTCACGGGCTCGGCCGGAGGTGGTTCGGGGTTGTAGACAAAGGCGCTGATCGTGCACTTCAGCACCGCCGGGTAAACACTTCGGTTGTCGGATTTCCGGAGGATCTCGATGTTCGATACATTAATGATTTTGTCGTAGCCTGAAATGAGCGAAGCGAACTGGCCAAAGGCGTGATACCCCACTCGGAACTCGAACTCCACCGGCTTCTCGGTGTAGTAGGAATCCTTCCGTTCCGGCTTGAGCGAAAAGGCCACCTGGTCAATGGCAGCATCATCGGCGATTTTCTTGATGCGGTAGGGAATCTCGCCGTAGTCGGCTTCGGTGGGCATGATCTTGATCAGATCCTCGATGCGCTTGTCCTGCTTGGCCACCTCTTCGCGCAGCTTTTCATAGCTGGCCTTGAGGAGTTTGCCCTTGTCCACATCGGCCTGAAGGGTCTTCACATCCGCGTGGATCGCATCCAATTCAGTGCGCTTCCCGCCGAGGAGGAAATAGACCAGGCCCGCCAGGACGATGCCGATCAGGGCGCCAATACCGATCTGTTTCTGAAGCTGGGGATTCATGGCCTACCTCAGACGGCGTTCTGAAGTTCGAAGGAGATGCTGAACTCGAAGGAGCCGGTTGCCACTCGCTTGGCACCTGGATAGTTGATCTTCTTGAACCACCGAGTCCGGGACTGCAGGTTGCCATAGAAGGCGTTGATGGCCTCAAAGTTGCGGCCCTCTCCCTCGATGGTGACATTCATTCCCTTCT
>JBBIHT010000418.1:0-1582 GCA_037446845.1 Geothrix sp.
GCAATCCGCCTATGCGGAACTGTATATGACCGACCTCCTCTGGCCGGATTTCGGCCCGGATCAGCTGCGGGAGGCCCTGGACGACTTTGCCCTGCGCGAACGGCGCTTCGGGGGGATCTGATGGAACGAACCACGCCCAAGGTGGACACCCGGAACATGACGCTGCGCATCAGCACCGCCCTGGTTTTCGGTGCCTTCTTCTTCTGTCTGCTCTGGAACGGGGACCAGGCCTGGGCCCCTTGGGTCTATCTGGGACTGATGGCCCTGGCCACGCTCATGGGCGTGCGCGAGATGACGCTCATGGCCAAGGCGCGGAAATTCCACCCCTCCCTGGTGTCGGGCGTCCTCGTGGCCTGGGGCATCCTCGCGCACTTCACGCTGGTGTCGGGCCATCAGGATCCGCTGCCGCTCTGGCTGGTCTTCGCCCTGGGCGGTCTGCTGATCCATTTCGGCGCGCTCTTCTTCGACGGGAACCTGGACGAGGCCCTGCCCAGCCAGGCCATCACTTGGCTCGCCGCCCTCTACCTGGGCTTCGGCCTGGGCTTCCAGCAGAAGCTGTTCATGCTCCAGGGCACCCTGCCCAGGACCGGCAGCCGCCTCCTGCTGGCCCTCTTCATCATCACCTGGTTCGGCGACACGGCCGCCTATTTCGTGGGCAGCTATTTCGGCCACTTCAGGCTGGCCCCCAAGGTGAGCCCCAAGAAGAGCTGGGAAGGCGCCCTGGGGAACCTGGGCGGCAACCTGGCCGGGGCCTTCCTCATGCAGGCGACCGTCTGCCCGGACTGGACCTGGGTGGATGCCGTGGCCCTGGGCCTGCTGCTCGGCATAGCCGGCCAGCTGGGGGATCTGGTCGAAAGCACCTGGAAACGCAGTGCCGGTGTGAAGGATTCCAACTGCGGCGGCGTGTCCATCCCCGGCCACGGCGGCATGCTGGACCGCGTGGACAGCCTGGTGTTTGCGGCGCCCATGCTCTACGCCTATGTGCATTTCGTTCACGGGTTCAACTGAACCCCCACCCCCGCCTCGCCCTTCCTGGAGACCGCTTTGCCGCGCCACCTCGCCATCCTCGGGAGCACCGGATCCATCGGCACCGCCACGCTGGAGGTGGTGCGGGCGCACCCGGAACGGCTTTCGGTGGTGGCCCTGGCGGCGGGGCGAAACCGGGATCTGATGCGAGCACAGTGCGAAGCCTTCCGGCCCCGTTGTGTCTCGGTCGAGATCCAGGAGGACGCCCACTGGCTGCGGGCCAACCTCTCCTATGCGCCGGACCTGCACTGGGGCCCCGAAGGCCTGCTGGCCTGCGCCCTCTGCCCGGACGCCGATACGGTGGTGGCGGCCGTGGTGGGCAGTGCGGGGCTGCCCAGCACCGAGGCGGCCCTGCGCGCTGGACGGCGCGTCTGCGTGGCCAACAAGGAGTCCCTGGTCGTGGGGGGCGCCCTCATGCATGAGGCGGCCCTGGCCGGCGGAGGCCAGCTGCTGCCCGTGGACAGCGAACATGCGGCCCTGCATCAACTGTTGGCGGACCGTGCCCCCGAAACGCTCCGCGAGATCCGCATCACCGCCAGCGGCGGTCCCTTCCGGG
>JBBIHT010000419.1:0-1573 GCA_037446845.1 Geothrix sp.
CCCTCTCGGCCCAGAAGTCCGACGCGGTCTTCTTCTACGTGTTCGGCCTCTCCGTGGCGTTCCTCATCTTCATCACGGCGCTGATGATCTACTTCGTGGTGCGCTACAGCAAGAAGCGCCACCCGAAGGCCGAGCAGATCGAGGGCCACCTGGGCCTCGAGATCCTCTGGACCACCATCCCGCTGGCGCTGTTCCTCTCGATCTTCTACTACGGCTGGACCAACTACGAGTACATGCGCCAGGCCCCCCGGGACGCCATGGCCGTGAAGGTGACCGCCCGCCAGTGGAACTGGTCCTTCGAGTACCCCAACGGCAAGCAGACCAAGGTGCTCTTCGCGCCCATCGCCAAGCCCATGAAGCTGGAAGTGCGCAGCGCAGATGTGGTGCACGGTTTCTTCGTGCCCTCCTTCCGCCTGAAAATAGATGCGCTGCCCACGCAGACCAACACCACCTGGTTCCAGGCCACGCGGCTGGGTTCCTACGATATCGAGTGCACGGTCATCTGCGGGGTGGACCACAGCCTCATGCTCAGCAAGGTGGTCGTGGTACCCGAGGACGAGTTCAAGGCCTGGTACTTCGGCGGCGAGAATGCCCCGGAGCCGGGGCAGGCCCTGCGGGCAACGGAGGCCCACCCGGATCTCAAGGACCTGCCCCCCGGCCTGGCCACCCTCACGGCCAAGGGGTGCCTCGCCTGTCATTCCGTGGACGGCAAGCCCAGGGTGGGACCCACCCTCAAGGCCCTGTACGGAAGGGAGCAGCAGGTGCTCGTGGCCGGGTTGACCAAGACCATCCGGGTGGACGATGCCTACCTGCGGCGCGCCATGCTGGATCCCTCCGGGGAGGTGGTGAAGGGCTACCCCCGGACCATGCCCCAGGTGCCCCTCACGAACCCGGAGATCGCGAACATCACCGGCTACCTCAAGACCCTGAATTGACCGCATGAACGCCACCGCCGCAATCCTGCCCAAGCCTCGCCCGGTGGCTCTGTTCCTGGAGCTCACCAAGCTCCGCATTTCCGGTGCCTCCACCTTCACGGCCGCGGCGGGCTATGTGGCCTTCCGGCGCGGCGCTGACCCTGGGCTCATCATCACCCTCCTGGGCATCCTGCTACTGGCCATGGGCAGCAGCGCCCTGAATGAAGTCCAGGAGTACCGCCTGGATGCCCTGATGCCGCGCACGGCGCTGCGCCCCATCCCCCGCGGGGATATCTCCCCCCGCGCGGCGGCCCTCATCGCCGCCCTTCTGGCACTGGCAGGCTTCGCCCTGTTGTGGGCGGCCCACAACCCCACCTCGGCGCTGCTGGGGGCCCTGGCCCTGGCCTGGTACAACGGTTTCTACACCCCCTTGAAGCGGGTGAGCGCCTTTGCGGTGGTGCCCGGTTCCCTCATCGGCGCCCTGCCGCCCGCCATTGGCTGGACGGCGGCGGGCGGGCGCGTGGCGGATCCCACGGTGCTGGCCCTGGCCTTCGTCTTCTTCATCTGGCAGGTACCCCATTTCTGGCTACTGGTGGGCCTGCACGCGGAGGGCTACGAGGCCGCCGGCTTCCCCACCCTGGTGGGCCTGTTCGGGCGCC
>JBBIHT010000420.1:0-1572 GCA_037446845.1 Geothrix sp.
TGCAGGCGGTGGGGAAGGTGCCGTTCAACGTCATACAGGACAACGTTGACCTGGCTTCGATCACCGCGCACAAGATTTACGGCCCCAAAGGCGCAGCCGCCTTGATTCTGGATTTCGGGAACTCCATCCAGGCGAATGCGCAATTCCTGAAACAGGCTGACTCGGCGATGTCCTTCCTGAAATCCTCTGAGGATGTGGTGTCCACCAGCCTCAACGAGGTTGCGCGGCTGCAGGAACTGGCCCAGCAGGGCCTCACCTCCAGCAACGCCGGCTCCGGCAGGGCCGCCATGGCCTCTGAAGTGGACGCCATTCGAAACAACCTGTTGGCCTTGGCCAATACCCAGGTGCAGGGGAAGTACCTGTTCGCGGGCACTCAGACGACAACGGTGCCTTTTGCGGGGCCTCCCGCAGGGCCGATCACCTATGCCGGTGACGCGGGTGTCATCAACCTGGATGTGACAGCGAGTACCTCGGTTGCAACGAACCTCCCGGGTAGCACCGTTTTTTTCGGGGCTGGGGGCCAGGGATCCGCCACGGATCTATTCCAGGCGGTGACGGATCTCCGCGATGGGCTGAGCACCGACAATGCCGCCCTGATCCAGACCGCCTCCTCCAATCTGAAGTCCATCCTGGCCAACCTGAATCAGGTGCAAACGGATCTGGGTGGCCGTCAGGCTGGGCTGCTCGATCTGAAGGAGACCCTTTCGGGCCTGAATGTGACGCTCCAGGATTTGCAGAACACCCAGCAGGATACCAACTACGCGGAAGCGGCCACCGAGTTCACCAGTGATTCCACGGTTCAGTCCGCGACCTTGAGCATCCTGGCCAAGAGTGGCAGGACGAATCTCTTCGATTACCTGGGCTGATCCTGAAGCCTCAGGAATGCGTCCATTGCGCCCAGGGCCCGGCCCCGGTGGAGCATGCCCTTGGCCTGCTTGACGGCCCTGGAACCTCCGGCCCGCTTGAGGGTGCGGACATCCAGGGTTTCCTCGTCGAGGGGAGGGAGGAGACCGAGCATGGCATTGGTGGGGCCAAAGTCCTTGGCGGAAGCATTGGCCAGGTAATTCATGAGACTGCCCAGCACCGTTTCTCGCGGGAACGGCAGCCGATCCCCCCCGCGCAGGAAGCGATCCACGGCATGGGCGGCAACCAGTCCGCCTGCAGCCGATTCCAGGTAGCCCTCCACGCCCGATAGCTGCCCGGCCAGCCAGAGATTGGGAATGGATTTGACGGCGAGTGTCGCATCCAGAAGCGCCGGTGCCTGCACATAGGTATTTCGATGAATGGTGCCATACCGGGCAAACTCCGCGTCTTCCAGGCCCGGAATGAGACGGAGCACCTCCCCCTGGGCGCCCCACTTGAGGCGAGTCTGGAATCCGACCATGTTGAAATGCTCACCGGCCAAGGTGTCCTGGCGCAGCTGTACCACCGCATGGGGCCAGCGTCCGGTTCGAGGATCGTCAAGTCCCACGGGCTTCATGGGGCCATGGCGCAGGGTTTCCCGGCCACGATCCGCCATGACCTCGATGGGCAGGCAGGCTTCGAAAAAGGGAGTATCAACCTCGTGCAGGG
>JBBIHT010000421.1:0-1571 GCA_037446845.1 Geothrix sp.
CTGGCGGGCCTCCTTCCTGGTGGCGGGCCTGCCCGGCCTCCTCCTGGTGCTCTGGATGGGGCTCCAGCCCGACCCTGAGCGGGGGGGCATGGACAGCCAGCCCGACCGCCCCGGTGAGGCCTCCTACTTTCTGCGGGTAGGCCAGATCTTCCGCAACCGCATCTGGCTGGCCTGCACAGCCAGCTATGTGGCCTACACCTTCGCCATGGGAGCGCTCAGCACCTGGGGGCCGACCCTCCTCCAGCGGCGCTTCGGGATCAGCACCGCCCGGGCAGGGCTTGCGTTCGGAGGGCTGGCGGTGGTCACTGGCATCCTGGGCACCTTCCTGGGGGGCTGGCTCACGGACCGCTGGCAGGGACGGTGGCGGGATGCCGGTGCGAGCCTTTCGGGGGTGAGCCTCCTGGCGGCGGTGCCCGTGGTGGCCCTGGCCCTGGGGACCCCTGATCTCTCCATGGCCTACCTGGCCTTCTTCCTGGGCATGTTCCTGCTCTTCGTGAACACCAGCCCGGTGAACGCCCTCACCGTGAGCTGTCTTCCAGCCAGCGTTCGCGCCACGGGCGTGGCCCTGAATGTCCTGCTCATTCATCTCTTCGGGGATGCCATCAGCCCTGAGCTGGTGGGACGCCGGGCCGATGTCCTTCATGGCCTGGGTCGCTCGGGTGGTGATGCCCTGGGCCAGGCGCTCCTGCTGGTGCTCCCCGCGATCCTGGCCAGCGGCATGGTGTTGGGCTGGGCCCGCCACCCGGCCTCGGAGGCCTGATGGCGGGCAGCCGCTGGGCCGGCTGGCTTGGCCGCGTCTGGTTTCGTTCCCTGAGGCTCGAAGGCTCATCGCTGCCGTCCGGGCCCTGCCTGATCCTGCTCAACCATACCAACGGCCTGCTGGATCCTCTGGCCGCGGCCGCCCTCCTGGACCGGCCCACCGGCTGGCTGGCCAAGGCGACCCTCTGGAAGCTCGCGCCCCTGCGGCCCTTCCTGACGGCCTTCCAGGCCATTCCCGTGACGCGCCCCAAGGATGGGGGCGCCACGGCGGAATCCATCCAGCAGTGCTTCCGGCAGGTCCACGGGGTCTTGGCCCGGGGCGGATCGGTGGCCATGTTCCCCGAGGGCATCAGCCACTCCGGGGGTGATCTCGCGCCCCTCAAGACGGGCGCGGCCCGCATCGCCCTGTCCAGCCCGACGCCGGTGGCACTCATCCCGGCGGGGATCATCTACGGGGATCGGACCGCCTTTCGCCACAGCGTGAGCCTGAAGCTGGGCGGGCCCGTTGACTGGAAGGATCTGGCCGGGGAGGGGGCCCAGCCCGAGCGGGTCACCGCCCTCACCCAGCGCATTCGCGCGGCCCTCCTGCCCCTGACCCTGCATGAAGCCGACGAGCGCTGTCTCGCCCTGGCCCAGGAGGTGGCCTGGCTCCTGGCGGAAGGCCCCGGCAGTCGGGTAGATCTGGAAACCCTGCGCCAACGGGTGAAGGCCCTGGTGGTCCAGCTGGCGGCGTTGGAGCCAACGGCCTTCGCCGACCTGGAAGCCCGGGTTCACGGGGCCCAAGCCTGGCTGCGGACCCAGGGCCTGCGGCC
>JBBIHT010000422.1:0-1569 GCA_037446845.1 Geothrix sp.
CCCCGGTCTTCGCCCGATGAAGCGGCCCTCCCTGTTCCTGCCCTTCATGGCCGTGGTCGTGGTCGTGGGCCTGGTGCAGGGCTTGGCGCTGGCCCTGGTCTTTTCCTCCTCCCTGGCCAGGCTGCTGGAGCGCCAGGCCAGGATTCCCCTGGAAATGGCGTCCTCCGAGACCGCCGAGATGGTCTCAGAGGCCTTTCACGGCCTCCTCGATGACCGCAAGGAGGAGGATCCAGAGGCCGTCGAGGTGGCCCAGCGGGATGTGCTGCTGCGGGTCCAGGGATACCGGCCCCGGGCCAAGGGCCTCGCCTACCACTATGTGGTGCTGGATGAAAACGGGCGGCCCCTCAGCGATGACAGCAGGCTGTTCGTTGCGGGTCAGGCCGTGCCCTGGCTGCCCGCCGCCGCCGAGGGGGAGATTTCCCACCAGGATAGGCAGGGCAGCCGCTGGGTCGGGTATCACCGCTTCTTCCCCGCCTGGCGCTGGCACCTCCTGACCGTCACCCACCAGCATGATCTGGATGTGGCCACCCGGAAGGCCCGTCTGTGGGTGTTCGGCGCGGGAATGCTCTCCACCCTGATCCTGATCATCACCTTCTACCTGCTCCTCCGGCGCCGCCTCCAGTTGCCGCTACAGGCGCTCGCGGACCGGGCCGTGGCCATCCGGGGCGGCCAGTTCCAGGCCCAGCCCGTGGTGGGCACAGGCGAAGTGCGCGCCCTCGCCGAGGCCTTCAACGACATGGCCTCGGCCTTGGAAAGCCGGGAGGCCTCCCTGACCGAGCTGGCGAAATTCACGGAATCCTCGCCCAACCTCATGATGAAGGTCTCGCCCCAGGGCCGGGTGGGCTACGCAAACCGGAGTGTCGCCAACTTCCTGGCCTTCCTGGGCCTGCCAACCGACCGGCCCGAGGCCCTGCTGCCGCCGGATCTGCCTGCCATTCTGGAGCGCCTTTCCGCCACCAGCCTGAGGGATGCGGCGACCGAATGGACCCTCCAGGGGCGGGTGCTCCGGTACACGGTGTTCGGGTTCGATGAAGGCGAATCCGTGGTGCTGCACGGGGAGGATGTCACCGAGCGCCGCAACACCGAGGAACAGCTGGTCCACTCCCAGAAAATGGAAGTCATCGGCCAGATCGCGGGGGGTGTAGCCCATGACTTCAACAACCTGCTGGCGGCCATCCTGGGTTATGCCAGCCTGCTGAAGCAGACGCCGGCGGTGTACGATCTTGCGGCCAAGGCCGTGGACAACATTGAAAAGGCAGCCCTGCGGGGAGCCCAGCTCACCCGGCAGCTCCTGGGGTTTTCCCGCTCGGGCACCCACGAAAGCCTGCCGGTGGATCTGAATCGGCTGGCGGAGGAAACCACCAACCTCCTGTCCCAGACGCTCATGAAAACCGTTCGGATCGAGGTTGCCCTGGCTCCCGGCCTGCCCCTGGTCATCGGGGATTCCACTCAGCTGCTGCAGTGCCTGTTGAACCTGTGCCTGAATGCCCGGGACGCCATGCCTGCCGGTGGCAGCATCACCGTGACCACGCGCAGGTCGGTGCTGGAGATGACGCAGTTCGAGCAGTT
>JBBIHT010000423.1:0-1545 GCA_037446845.1 Geothrix sp.
CGATGTAGTCCACCTCAGGGGCGATCAGGCGGTAGGCCGCACGGTAGTCATCCAGCGCCAGGGCCTCGGGCGTCTCCTTGTTCTTGCCCAGGTTGCCGCCCACCACCAGGCCTGCGGGACGGTGCCGCAGGCGACTCGCCACCACGGTGGCCCCCTCGCTGTTGAAGCCCATGCGGTTGAGGATGAGCCCCGCCTCGGGAAAGCGGAACAGGCGGGGTTTTGCATTTCCGGGCTGGGGCCGGGGGGTCACGGTGCCGATTTCCACATGGCCGAAGCCCAGCGACTTCCAAAGGGGCAGCAGGGTAGCCCCTTTGTCGAGGCCCGCCGCCAGGCCCAGGGGCGTGGGAAAGGCCAGGCCGAAGGCCTCGCGGTGGAGCGATGGGGCGTACCTTGGCCTCGGCAGGCGCGACCAGGCACAGGCCCATTGGCCGATGCGGAAGGCCAGGTTGTGGGCGACTTCGGGATCCAGCCTGAAGATCAGGGGCCGCAGGGCGCCGTACAGGTCCACTACTTCACCGTGACGGTGGCTGTGGCAGTGCGCTCCGGGAAATCCTCCCGCCGTACTTCCACATGGAAGGTGCCGGGCGTGGGCGGGGCCTTGTATAGTCCCGCGCCGGTGATGCTGCCGCCCTCCGGCTCCACCACCCGCCAGGCGATGGGCTGGCGCAGATAGCGCATGCCCTCGGGATAATTGATTTCGGCTTGGAAGGCCTGGGTGGCGCCCACCCGAAGGCTGACGGCGACCGGGCGCAGGGTGAGGGAGGGCACGAATGGCTTGGCGGGGTTGGCGGGCACGGCGGATCCTGGCGTGTTGCAGGCGAAGGCCACGAAGAGGGAAGTTGCGGACAGGATGCGGATCAGCATGGACGCCTCACGGGAAGAGCATTTCGGAAACCTGCTCCATGACCAGGGGCGGTTCGGTGCTGGCCTGAACCTCCTCGCAGCTCACGCCCGGGGCCACCTCCACCAGACGCAGTCCTTCGCGGCCCGGCACCACATCAATGACGGCCAGCTCGGTGATGATGCGGTGCACGCAGCGCTGCCCCGTGAGCGGCAAGGTGCACCGGCGGAGGATCTTGGGTTCGCCATGCTTGCTCGTGTGCTCCATGACCACTACCACACGCTTGGCGGCGGCCACCAGATCCATGGCTCCCCCCATACCCTTCACCATCTTGCCGGGAATCATCCAGTTGGCGAGATTGCCCTCCATGTCCACCTGCATGGCGCCCAGGATGCTCAGGTCAATCTTCCCGCCTCGGATCATGGCGAAACTGTCGGCGCTGTTGAAGAAGCTGGCGCCCGGTGCCGCGGTCACGGTCTGTTTGCCGGCGTTGATGAGATCCGCATCCACCTCCTCCGCCCTGGGGAAGGGGCCGATGCCCAGGAGCCCGTTCTCGCTCTGGAGGATCACTTCCATGCCCGGGGGAATCGCATTGGCGATGAGGGTGGGGATGCCGATGCCCAGGTTTACATAGAATCCATCCCGCAGCTCCTGCGCCGCGCGGCGGACCAGTTGATCTCGGGACAATGCCATGCCCACCTCGA
>JBBIHT010000424.1:0-1537 GCA_037446845.1 Geothrix sp.
GCGCACCCTATCCATCGCGGCCGGCCAGTCCGCCTCCCTGCCGTTGCCTGACTTGGCCTCGCTGACCATTGAAACCTATCCGGGGATCGGCAAGGTCCTGGTGGATGGCAAGGATACCGGCATCGAGAGTGATGGCAGCTCCCTCCAGATGACCCATGGCAAGCACACCATCACTGTTCGCGGTGCCAGGGGTTCCAAGTCCGAGTCCGTGGAAGTCAAAGGGGATCGGGCCTTGAAATTTCCGCTGTAGAGCTGATCTCTCCCCGGCCGTCCAGTGTCTGAGAAAGGAAAATCGGCCCACAGGGCCGATTTTCTGGTTGGGGAGGAAGGATTCGAACCCTCGGTACGCAGGATCAAAACCTGCTGCCTTACCACTTGGCTACTCCCCATGCGGGAAGGTAAGCATAGCGCGGCTTCGGGTTCATCCCAAGCCCCCAGGGGAGCGGCTAGAGGGCGGCCTTCCAGGTGAGCAACTCCCGCTCGAGGTTGTCAGTGTAATCCTTGGGCGCCTTCCCCATGGATAGCTCGATGGCCCTCTGGAGGTGGTTCCTGGCCTCTGGCAGGCGCTGGGCATCTTTCAGGATACGAGCGGCGGTTTCGTGATTCCAGTAGCTCTCGCCAGCCCGCAGGCTTTTTTCGATCCAGCCCAGGGCCTTCCGGGGTTCAAGTCCCTGCTTCTGACAGTAGTCCGCGGCCTGGTACCAGGGTACCCAGTCCGTTTCGGGCGCCCGTTTCAGGGCATCCTCCAGATGGGCCCAGTAGATGGCCCTGGTGTCAAAAGCCACGGTAAATCCCACTCGGGCCTTGTCCCAGGCCAGCTCGACGGTGGCCTGATCCAGGCCCTCAGGCAGGATGCGGTAGTCCAGGTACTCCAGGGCAGGGCCGGACTGCGGGGTGACCTCCCAGCGGAGGATGTCCTCCTTGGCCGTGTACTCGTAGGCTCCCCACTGCTTTGCCTGCTTGTTCAGGATCAGGGTCCAGGACTTCTCTCCCGGAATGGCGAAGAAGCCGTAGCTCCCCGCAGCGATATCCCTGCCGGCCACCCTGGCGGCGTGGCTCAGGGTAAGGACCGTGGCATTATTGGCGCCGGCCCGCCACACCTGGCCAAAGGGAACCAGGCCTCCCCAGATTTTGCGGCCCTTCATGGCGGGCCGGGAGAAGGCGAGGGTGATGCGGCTAATTCCGATGTCCTGGGCAACCGTGCAGGCTGGGCTTATGCGCAGGGGGCTCAAGCGGACCGGCGCGGGTTTCTCCTGGGCGACCAGGGAAAGGCAGAGCAGGGGGGCAGTCACGAGACGGCGCATGGTAGCTCCTGCAACGGCTCAGAAGAAGGGCGCCACCAGTCTGAGGAATCCGGCGGCCAGCAAGGCGCTGACGGGAATGGTGAGAATCCAGGCGACGACGATGTTACCGGCCACGCCCCGGCGCACGGGACGAAGCCGCCGCCGACAGGCCTCCGCCGCTTCACCGCGGCCGGCTTCCTGCGCTGCACGTGGATGATCCCGCTCTTCTTCGGGATCGGGGCCGGGATCGTGGT
>JBBIHT010000425.1:0-1534 GCA_037446845.1 Geothrix sp.
GGATGGGCCAGGCGCTGTCCGAGGAAACCGTCTACGAAAGGGGCCGGCACCAGGCCGCTAGCCTCCTGGAGTACCGCGTGCCCACCCTGCTCGACTCGCCAGACATTCAGGTGCACATCGTGGAGAGCCTTGATCCCCACGGCCCCTTTGGCGCCAAGGAAGCCAGTGAAGGGCCCCTGTCGGGCTTCCCATCGGCCCTGGCCGCGGCCATCGAGGATGCCATCGGCCTGCGGTTCAGGAGCTTGCCCATCACGCCCATGCGCGTGTTCGCAGGGCTTCAGCAGCAGCCACCCAATGGCGCCAGCCGGCCATCCTCGCCGTTGGTGGGAGGGAGTGCCTGATGCCCACCCTCCCTGATTTCCAACTGCTTCGGCCAGCCACCGTCCAGGAGGCCGTGCGGCTGTGTGCCCTGCACCCGGGGAGCCGGTTCCTGGGAGGGGGCACGGATCTGTTGCCGAACCTGCGCAGGGGCCTGGTGACGCCGGGGGCTGTCATTGATCTCGGCACCCTGGATGACCTGGCTCGCATCCAGGAGGAGGAGGGGGTGCTGCAACTGGGGGCCGGCGTGCCCCTGGCCAAGCTCGCGGCGGACCCTCGGGTTCAGGGGTGGTTCCCGGCCGTGGCGCAGGCGGCCTCTGGGGTGGCGGGGCCAACGCATCGGGTCACGGCCACCCTGGGCGGCAGCCTGTGCCAGGACACCCGCTGCCGTTTCTTCAACCAGAGCGAGGCCTGGCGTCGGGCCAACGAGTTCTGCCTGAAACTGGGCAGTGATACCTGCCGCGTGGCGAGCCGCTCCAGCCGGTGCTATGCGGCCTTCAGTGGCGACCTCGCCCCGGCGCTGATGGTGCACCGGGCGGAGCTGGAGCTGCTGGGCCCTGCCGGTTCGCGGCGGCTTCCCCTCTCCGCCTTCTACCGGGATGATGGCCGCGCCTGGCTGGCCCTGGAGCCCGCCGAACTGCTGGTCGCGGTGCGTGTCCCCCTGGAAACAGGCTGGGCCAGCGCCTACGAAAAGATCCGAATGAGAGCCTCCCTGGATTTCCCCCTGGTGGGTGTGGCCGTGGCGTTGCGGCGTCAGGGGGCACTGCTCCGCGGTCTGCGCGTGGCCCTCACGGGCGTGGCCTCGCGCCCCGTGGCGATTCCGGGTCTGGAAGAGCTTGAGGGGAGGCCACTGGAGGCGGCGGCGCTGGCCCTGCTCGCAGCCCAGGTCGGGGTGGGCACCCACCCCATGGGCACCACCCTGGCGGAAGTTCCCTATCGTCGCCGCGTGGCACCCATCCTGGCGAAACGGCTGGTCGAACGGCTGTGGGCGGGAGCTACATCATGAGGTAGCGGTCAAGGCTGTCCTTGGCGGTGGCTGGGTCCAGCAGCTCGTCCATCATGGGCACGAAGCCGAGGTCTTCCTTCTCGGCATGGGAGCTCAGTTCGCTGACCAGGGCCAGGCCCTTGGCGCGGAAGGCATTCTGGTCCCCTTGACCCAGGCCCCGGACTGGATCGAGGGCCTGTTCCAGCAGCTTCAAAAGATCGGCCACCAGGG
>JBBIHT010000426.1:0-1529 GCA_037446845.1 Geothrix sp.
GTCGTCATGGATGATCTCGGCAACGCACTGGCCCTCTGGGTTCATGCGCCCTATGGGCAACGCCCCTCCCTGGAGGCCAGTTTTTTCGATGTGCACCGGAGCGAGTGGGGTCCGCCGGAAATCCTGGGCACCGCACACGCCTTCTCCACACCGCGCCTGGCCATGTCCGGGGACGGGCAGGCACTGGCCGCCTGGTGCCAGGGGGAAACACACGGCGGCTCCCGGCTGTACGCCAAGGCCTTCCTGGAAGGCCACTGGGAGACCGACATGGAATGCCTGGACCCCGGGCGTGGAATGGTTCAGGACTTCGCCATCGCCCTGGGTGCTGATGGCCAGGCGGGCCTCCTTGCCCTCCACCAGGGCCCAGACGGCGGTTGGGTGTCCGCCAGGCTCCGCAATCAGGCCTGGTCGGCTCCCGTGGTCCTGGCGCCTTCCACCCGCACAAGCCAACACTCCCCCCGGCTGGAGCTCTGCGCCGGGGGCACCTCGGCCCTTTGGCTACAGGGGGATGGCACTGAGCAGGCTCTCATCCTGGCGGAAACCAACTGATTCCGGTCGGTGTGCCTAATCGTTGCGCTTGAACACCAGTTTGTAGGTGAAGGGGTTGTCCAGCTTGGGGTGGGCATAGGTGATCTGCAGCGCCAGGGTGGTGCCATCCTTCCGCATGGAATAGACATGCTTGAGGGTGTAGCCATCCCCCTGGAGGGTCTGGATCATGGTGGGCCCATCCATGGTGAGGGATGCCTTGAAGACAACCTCATCGCGCCGCTTCCATTCGGCCACGGTGCCATCTGTCGGCGTGTCAATGGGCCGCTCCCGCCCGAGGGTGACGGAAAAGCTTTCACCCGCCAGGATGTCCATTTTCTCGAAGGGCTGGCAGGCGTTCTGCAGTTTCTTCTTCCAGAATAGTTTCAGGGCGAAGTTCAGGTCCTTTACATGGGCCTCGATCTGCTCGTTGATCGTGTCGCTCTTGCCGGCCACCAGGGACCATTCGCCATCCCAGTCCACCTTCGCGGGTGCGGCTGAAGCCCCAGATGGAGTGTTCCTGGTGGGTTTCTGCGCCCCCAGGGGAAGGAGCGCCAGGCACGGGATGAGGCAGGTCGCCAGTCGCATGGGAACTCCAGGATCGGGCCCTGAGCATAACCCTTCCGGGCGAGAGCCGGAAGGTGATCTTGTGATCCGTGCAACAATGCGCCGGATTGAAGACCCCGCAGGTAACATCGCCTGGAGGGGGTGTAAGCTGGGGTGCAATCAACCCAACGATGGGCGTTCCGCCCCAGGAGCAAGCACATGAAACGGAAGCAGGAAGCCCTTGATTACCACTCGAACGGGCGCAAGGGAAAGATCGAGGTAGTCCCCACCAAGCCCTGCTCAACCGCCCGTGATCTCGGGAACGCGTACACACCCGGAGTGGCCGAGCCCTGCCTGGAGATCGAGAAGAACCCCGAGGACGCCTATAAGTACACAGCCAAGGGCAATCTGGTGGGAGTGGTCTCCAACGGGACCGCCGTGCTGGGCCTCGGGCACAT
>JBBIHT010000427.1:0-1525 GCA_037446845.1 Geothrix sp.
GCCTTGTGCTTCCGCAGCTCGTCTCCCAGCGCCCGGACCACCTCCCCGCGCTTGGGGGCCGGCACCAGCTTCCAGGAAGCGGCAGCCTGATGGCATCGGGCCAGGATTGCCTCGAACTCCTGGGGGTGACATTCGCCACCGAGGCCAGGGGCTCCCCATGGATGGGGGACAGGATCTCCTGGAGCCGGCCGCTGCCCGCCCAGCTTCCCGAGAAACCGCCTTCGTTGACCGATCTGATTCCGAGGGAATCCAGGATGCTTTGCATGCCATGCCTCCAGGTTTTATTAGTACCGAATTTTGCTTCAATTATGAAATTCATTCGATTCACCTATTTCATGAATATCATTCATACATGACTGTGTCCCTGGACCTGCCCCAACTCAGGACCTTCTTAACCCTCGCCCGGGTGGGCAGCTTCACCGCCTGCGCCCAGCGGCTGCACCGCACCCAGTCAGCCGTGAGCCACGCCATGGCCAAGCTGGAACTGCTGGCTGGCGTGCCACTCCTGGAGCGCCGGGGCCGAACCCTTGGGCTCACCGAAGAAGGACAGAGGCTCTATCGGGCCTGCGAGCAGGCTTTCGCCACCCTGGACGAGGCCACGGACAATCTGCGCCGGAACCCGGCCCTCGCGGGCGGATTATTGCGGGTGGGCGCCACCGTGGAGTTCGGCAGCAGCATTCTCATGAAACACATGCAACCCTTCCTGGCCGCCCATCCCGACCTGGAGCTTGAGTTCACCTTCAGCCAGGAGCTCCTGGGCCCGCTTCTGCGCGACGAACTGGATCTCATCATTGACTGCCAGGAGCATCCCCTGCCCGCCTTGAAGCGATTCCCGCTCTTCCGGGAAACCTATGTGGTGGCAAGCGCCCCCGCCTTCCGGAAGGCCCATCGCCTGCGACTTCCCAGGGACCTGGCGCGGGGTCCCGTGCTTTCGCTGGACAAGGCGGGCACCTGGTGGAACCGTTTCCTCCTGGCCGTTCCCGATGGGGAGGAAGTGACCCTGGAGCGGATCATCCCCGTGAACCATATCCGAGCCATGATCCACGCCGCCGTGACGGGCATGGGCGCGCTGCTGGTGCCCCGCTACAGCGTGCTGGAGGAGCTCCGTCGGGGCGAGCTTGTGGTCCTGTTCCCATCCATCCGCCCCACGGAGGACCGTTTCTCCATCTACCTGAAGAAGGCGAAGGCGGGCCACGACAAGCAGAGGCTGCTCACGGGCTATCTGCAATCCCTCAGCCCCAGGGAGTTCGGATCGTAGGCTCCAGGGTGGCACCCTTCTCTACGCCAAAGGCCGCCTGAGGGCGATCTCTGCCGGTCCTGTGGCATAACCTCAGCCCCAGGGTGCCCGGCCAATCACGGTGCCGGTGCACCGTGATCTGCCACCCTTAGTGGGCTTCGGCCGCGCCGGGGCCCGACTCCGGACGCGCCGCTGGCGCGTCCTCCGTCACCCGGCGGTCGTGTGGCATAACCTCCGCGCCGGGGCCCGACTCCGGACGCGCCGCTGGCGCGTCCTCCGTCACCCGGC
>JBBIHT010000428.1:0-1522 GCA_037446845.1 Geothrix sp.
CATCGGATTCCTCATCTTTCGCACAGAGAAGATGGATTTCGGTGGCAAGACCAACCAGTCCGAGCGCTTCACCTACTTCACCCAGGTGGCGGGGCTCAACCAGCAGAGTGCTGTGCGGGTGGCGGGCGTGAAAGTAGGCGAAGTGCGCCGGATCCTGCTGGAGGGGGGCAAGGCCAAGGTCATGCTGGCCATTTCCAGGGAAGTGGGTGTGCATGGGGACGCCTCGGTATCCCTGGGCTCCATTGGAATCCTAGGCGAGAAGTTCATTGATCTGGATCCGGGCCACGAGGCGAAGGGCGACTTCCCCGAAGGCGAGCCGCTGCCCAGCAGGGCGGGGGTGAGCCTGGACAACCTCATGGAGACCCTGGCGGACATCGGCAAGAATGTGAAGGGCGTGACGCAGTCCCTGAATGAATCCATTGGTGGCGAAACGGGCCGGCAAAAGCTGGATGAGATCGTGGACAACATCCGAGTGCTCACCGCAGAGTTCCGCAGCATGGCCCAGGAAAACCACGGGGCCATCAACCACACCATGGCCAATGTGGAAACCCTCACGGCGGACCTGCGGGAGCAGTTGCCGAAACTGGCGAAGCAGTTCGAGGCCGTGGGCAAGAATCTCAACGCCATGCTGGAAGAGAACCGCCCTGAGCTCAAGGGCGTCATGGGCGATGTGCGCAAGCTGGCCAGCAGCTTCCAGGGGACGGCCGAGAACCTCAAGGTTCTCACCGGCCGTCTCAACAATGGCGAGGGCACCATCGGGAAACTGCTCAACGACGAAACCACGATCAAGAAGATCAACGAGGCCGTGGACAATGTGAACGGCCTGCTGGGTGGCCTGACGAAGATGGATTTCCGGCTGGATTTGAATGCCGCCCAGTGGGACAAGCGCAAGGACAGCCGCTCGGGCCTGGGCCTGGAGATCGCACCCCGGCCCGCCTACTGGTATGCCCTGGGTTTTGCTTCGACGCCGGACGGCAAGCTCAAGGAGAGCACCCGGACCATCACCCAGCTGGATCCCATCACGGGTCAGCCCGTGACAGTCCTCGAGAAGAACCGCTTCGTCACCACCGACCAGACCTTAACGGTATCGGCCCAGTTTGCCAAGCGTCTCGGGCCCCTCGTCTTTTCAGCTGGCGTGGTGGAAAACCAGGGTGGTGGCGGCGTGGAACTGCGAACTCTGGACCAGGACAAGCTGCGCCTGGGTCTGCTGGCCTATGACTTCACCAAGCGCGATGACAAGCCCAATCCCCGCTACCGCCTCACCGGCAGCTATCAATTCTGGAAAGGCGCCTACATTCAAGCGGGAGTCCAGGACATCGCCAACAAGGATCTGCGCACGGTCTTCTTCGGCGCCGGCCTCCGCTGGACCGACAACGACCTCAAAAAGATGATCGGGCTAGCCGGAGTCTCCAAGTGAGCCGCATCGTGCTCACGCGCCCCGCGGTGGAGGCCGGCGAGCGCCTGGGCTTCCTGCCCGGCGATCTCGCGCAGAAGGTCGATCCCTATCTGCGGCCGCTCTACG